>JARCMB010000411.1 GCA_030248825.1 Pseudanabaenaceae cyanobacterium MP8IB2.15
AGAAGTTGAATCCTGATCGATCGACACATCCAAATTTGGGCAAATTCAAGTAGAAAAAGCGATCGTATGTGTCTTGAGGAACTGCGAGATCGAGCATCCGTTCGAGATCTTTTTTGCCTAAGACAGCTCGGTAGTTGATAATCGGCAAGAATCCGATCAATCTATTGCAACCCGTGAGCATTGTGCTTTTGGGTCGAACTCTAAGCGAATAATATTGTTAAGACTATCTTTGATCGCTTCCATATGAGAGATAATTAGAACCTGCTCAAATTGTTGCTCTAGGCTATGCAGTAAGCCGATCACGTTATCACGTCTGGTATCATCGAGCGAACCAAACACTTCATCTAAAATCAATAAAGAGAATGGTTGTCCGCTGCGTTCTGTAATCATTTGAGAAATCGCTAAGCGCAAACTAAGATTAACGATATCTTCTTCACCACCAGAGATTACAGGCTTTCGATCGCCATCATCCAAAACCACAATGTTATATTTTGAGTCAATTTCCAAAGCGTTGTAGCGACCGTCTGTGAGTTGGGCGAGAAAAAGACTGGCATTGTCGGCAAGCTGGGGGCGAATTTGGTCGGTGAAGTGAGATCTCATTGATGTGTAAGCCCGATCTAATTCTTCGAGTAATCCCAATTCGGTTCTGGCAACTTGGTAATCTTGGGCTTTGCGATGATATTCTGCTTCTCGTTCTATACTGATTTGGAGAGCATGGGTGGCGATCGCGACTTGCTGCTGGGCTTGGTTCTGAGTTTGGCGGGCAGTTTCGAGTTGTTCGGTCACTGTGACGATCGAAGCTTTAATTTGTCTATAACTATTTTCGGAGAAGGCGATTCGATCGATCGATGCTGTTGTCGTCTCGATCGAATTAATAATTTGTTGCTGCTCGGTTTGGAGTTGGTGGATTTGGATATCCGCTTGAGCTAGACGCTGTGGGATATCTGACAACCGCAGGTAATCTTCGTACTTGGGTTTGAGTGTGCGAATTTGCTGAGTCAGTCGATCGTAGAGATTCGGATCGAAGCCTGTGGGAATCGTGGCGATTTCGGTCGTGAGATTGGATAACTCAGTTTGTTTGGTAGTCAGATTTTTTTGGAAGATTTGCAGCTTGGCTAAGTTCGCGGTGAGCGTGTTCTGCTGTTTTTGCTGGCTTTGCCATGTTTGATTGAGCTGAGTTTGGATGGCTTGTAACTCGATTAAATTACTTGGTGCTGCGTCGATCGACTGTAACTGCGATTGCCATGTCGTGATGTGGTGTTGGCTATGGTCAAGCTGAGTTGAGAAATTGCCGACAACAGGATCGTATTCTTCACCTAAATGTCGTTCGCAGGTTGGACAAACTCCCGCTTCACCCGCATCCGTAATTGTGGTGCGTTGAGATTTTAGTTTTTTAAGCTGCTGTTGCTCAGTTTTAATTCGAGCTTTCAGATCGGCTTGCTCTTCTTGCCAAGCGCGAGTTTGAGTTTGGATATCATTTTCAGTCGATCGAATTTGATTTTGGAGTTGCTCGATCGATATTTCTCCAGCCACTAGTTGAGTTGAGATATCACCTAATTCATCTAGTTGTCGTTCTAGCTGCGTTAATTCGATTTGGAGGTTTGCGGATCGAGTTGATAAGTCTGCATGTCGAGTGGCAGATTGTTTGAGCGATGTGAGACGTTCATATTCCGATCGCATCTGTTCGTAGTTAGCAACTTCTTGGGAGAGCATCACATATCTTTCAGCATCGATCGATAATTGAGATCGATCCTTTGTTACCTGTTCGATCTGACGCTGCACTTGGGCTAAGTTTGCCTGTTGGACATGCTGCTGTCGTTCCAAGCCTAAATGCTGGTCCCGCGTTGTTTCCAATATGACTAGTTGTGGTTCTAGAGCAGTTTTTTGGTCGATCGCGGCGGCAACTATTCGATCGACTGCTTGTTGTTTTGCGGTTGCAGTTTCTAATTCGGTGCGGTGAGTAGTAATCTCTTGTTCGATCGTATCTAAACTACCCAGACTTCCTTCGAGTTTTGCTGCCTCGTATTTCTTTTTACTTAGGTCATCGCGAATCGTCCCAGGTTTATTCGTCGCTCCCTGCACCTCTGTCAGCCGTTCATAGCCCAACATTTTAGCGATAAATCGCTCTCTCTCAGTTGCACCTTTAATCGCACCGAGAAAATTCAGATCTTTTTGTCCTGTGAAATAACTATTAAAAAATTCTGTGTGGGTCATGCCTAGAAGTTCTGACAACTTCTCATTCACGGCTTTCGTGCTAGTGGCAATCGCTCTACCATCTTGAACCAATTCAGCATTGCCTTTATTTCCCGACTGCGATCGCTTCACTGTAAATGTTCGATCGTGAAATGCAAACGTCAACTCGCACACTGCACTGGATCTCCCAGGAGCCAGTCGCCAAATTAGCGAATCGGTATCGCCTCTGGTCACACCCGCCTGATTGCCGTACAGCGTCCAAGCAATCGCCTCTAAAATCGTACTTTTCCCCGATCCATTTGCGCCCAATATACCTGTCAGTCCTGCGGGGAAATGGATTTCGGTCGATCGATGCTGGCGAAAATTTTCTAAACTCAAAGAGATCAGGCGCATTTCACATAATCACATAAGTATTAAGCTCAACTATAAACAAAAGATCGGCTTAACTTATGACAAAAATGGATTAACCCGAAAGATCAACGGCATCTTCAAGGATTTGTGGAGGCAGTCGCCGCGATATTGCAATCTCAGAGTGCCTGCTTAAGTCACTGGTTGCCATATTTGAGCCATCGAGACTGCAAAGCCCGTAGCCACATGGAACGATTAAACTATTTTGTCCACAATCCCTACATCATTGATGTTCTACGCTCTCATCTACGGGACGCTCAAGCTCTAACATGTTTGTTGATGCTACTGGATACGGCTTCTTCGATCGCTCTGATCCTTGGCATGATGCTCGTGCGATTGGGGCAAAGAAAATGGCTCGATTCTCATGTTCAGAGGGGCTTGAGTTTTCTGCAACTTGGTTTAAGGGATCTCCAAAGACTGCTTTACCAAGGTCGATCTCTCCCACGATTAGAGATCTTACCAAGAGAAAATCCTCCTCCTGTTTGTGCATCTAAGTCGAAGCAAGAACAGTTGGACGACCGAATTGAATTTTCTCGGGTTACTACTGTCTCATATTGAGACTCAAAATAGTTTTCTGCACCACTAAGGGTGAATTAGATTCGTGTAAATTTCAGCAAAAAAAAATAAACTATGGGTTTAAATCTAGCAGGATTTACCAAACCAAATGCACAAGTTGTTTATTTCTCTTTCCCTAAGGGCTAATGCCGCTTTGTTGGAGCAGGTTAAATGAATCGCGGAAGATCATGAATACACCTAGACCGAGGAGCAGGACTAGCCCCCCCTGCATCACGCTGTCTTGGAATTTTTCGGGTAGTGGCTTACCACCGCGCAGAGCTTCGATCGCTAGGAATAGTAACTGACCACCATCGAGTGCAGGCAGAGGCAAGATATTAACAATCGCCAAGTTAATGCTGATAATCGCGGTGAAATCAAACAGGCTAGCAATATCAGATTGGACTAGCTGCGAACCCATTGCCACGATTGCTACAGGGCCAGATATTTGTGATGCGGTTTCCTGAAAATTTGTTACCAGCTTTTGCAAACCCTGCACGGTCATCACTGCTAAGCGTTCAAAATCTTTGGCGGCGGTGGTCAAGCCTTCACCAATATTTTCGATCGGGCGACGATGGGGCTTGCTGGTGAAATCTAATCCCACGCCAATC
>JARCMB010000066.1 GCA_030248825.1 Pseudanabaenaceae cyanobacterium MP8IB2.15
CTGGTAGTGGTGATTCCTGAATCTGACTTCATGGATCGGATTCATGCCAACACTAAAACCACAATTTTGTTGTGCGCGATCGCGCTTGTTGTGGCGATCGCGATTGGTCTAGTTACTTCTCATTGGATTAGTCAGCCAATATTGCGACTTGGGAAAGCTAGCAGTTCGATCGCTAATTTCTCCACGAATATTGATGCCAACATTGAGCCACCAGTTACCGAAAATCATTCGATCGGCGAATTAGAGACCTTGGCTAATTCCTTTAATCACATGGCCCAGCAACTACGAAATTCATTTATGGCACTGAGGCAAGCCAATGAAGAATTAGAGCAAAGAGTTGCCGATCGAACAGAAGCACTCCAACGCTTAGCCTTACTCGATGGACTAACACAGGTCGCTAACCGCCGCCGTTTCGATCAATATTTGGCGCAGGTTTGGCAAGATCTCTCGATCACCCAGCAGCCGATGGCGTTGATTTTATGCGATGTCGATTGCTTCAAGCTATTTAACGATCATTACGGTCATCAAATGGGCGATGAGTGCTTAATCCAAGTCGCACAGGCGATCTTACAAGTCGTCTCACACACCTTTAAAGACTCGCAACTGGTCGCACGTTATGGCGGCGAAGAGTTCGTGGTGATTCTGCCCAATACTGATGCTCAAACTGCCAGACAAGTTGGGGAAGAGATGAGAAATTCGATCGCGAGTCTACAAATTCCTCATATTGCTTCTTATGTTACAGCCCATATTACGCTCAGTATCGGCGCTACGAGTTTAATTCCTACAGTTGATACATCACCCCAAGATTCGATCGCTAAAGCCGATCGGGCTCTCTATACTGCCAAAAATGAAGGACGAGATCGCACGGTTTTACTTTTATGATTTACGCATTATCTACGAGTAGGGGCAATTCATGAATTGCCCCTACTGTCCTGAGCTTTCGTAAGCAGCGACAATCTTCTGGACGAGAGGATGTCGCACAACATCAGACTTATCAAAATTGGCGAACGCGATCCCTTCCACCCCAGAAAGCAATTTTTTCACCATGATCAATCCCGATCCTTGGTTTTGGGGCAGATCGATCTGGGTGATATCGCCAGTCACCACCATGCGCGAATTAAATCCCAGTCGCGTTAACACCATCTTCATCTGAGCGCAGGTCGTATTTTGGGCTTCATCGACAATAATAAAAGCGTTGTTGAGTGTGCGCCCGCGCATATATGCCAAGGGCGCAAGTTCGATCACACCGCGTTCCATTAGTTGCGGAATCTTTTCGGCATCCATCAACTCATAGAGGGCATCGTAGAGCGGACGTAAATAAGGACTGATTTTTTGCTGCAAATCACCAGGCAGAAATCCTAACTTTTCACCTGCCTCCACCGCAGGACGGGTGAGAATCAAACGTTCGACTTCATTATTTTGCAAAGCCTTGACTGCTGCCACCGCCGCCAAGAAAGTTTTACCCGTTCCCGCAGGGCCAATGCCAAAGGTCAGATCGTGGGTTTCGATCGCCCGAATGTATTGCTGCTGTTTGAGTGTGCGTGGTTGAATGGGGTCGCCACGACGAGTGCGGGTAATCGGGGTTCGATCGCTCCACTCCTGTGTGCGGTTCTGGGCGATTGCTTGTTGGGCGGCAAGAATATCCACGGCATCGATCGACTGATCTTGTGACCATAACTGCTTCAGAGCATAGATCAGTGATTGGCACTGGCTGACCTGAGCCTCACTGCCTGTGATCAATAATTCCTGACCACGCAAAACTAACTTTGCCCCAGTTTGCTGGGTAATTAACTTTAAGTTTTCACCTTTCAATCCCGCCAACCGTATGGCACTACTGGGATTGGGTAAATCGAGACTGAAGGTTTGGGATTCTCCCATTTGGTAATTATATTTGGGGTTATGCTTAGGATTATTTTGGGGGCTGGACTAAATTTTCAATGCCACTAATTACGCGGACTTTCTCTATCTTATCCTCTAGTTTAAGTTTGCGTAGAACTTCCTCGCCTTCGGTAACATAACCAATCACAGTGTAGTTGCCATCAATCAAGTTCAGCCCCGCAGGTGTAAGGTCAGACTCAAATAAGTAGACAAAGAATTGTGAAGAGCCACCATTGGGATCTTCGCTAGGATGCGACATTGCCACAGTCCCAAAAGCTGAAAATGGCAAAACCGGTAAAGTCCTAGTTAAACCAACTTCTTCAAGCGTATGTCCATAGATTGGTTGATCTTTGCCAGGGACAAGAATTTCGATCGGGACGGTTCTGGGTTTTCCCGTCGCAGGATCGACAAAACCATCGGCAGGGCCGGGTGGATCGCCTGCTTGCAAGAAATAGTTGTCATCGGCACGACTAAAAGTTTGACCGTCGTAGAAACCACGTTGGACTAAATCGACAAATTGCCCAGCATTGACTGGCGCGGTATAACCATCCAGAACCATCGTGAGTGAGCCTTTGCTAGTCTGCATCTCGACGATCGATCGACCCTTAAGTTGAGGTAAGTTGGCGTATGCTTTTGGCACTTCAAACGGAAATTTTGTCACCATGTCCGCTTCTAGCTGACCAATGTAGTCTAGGGCTTTTTCGCTGAGTGGCTTGATCTCATTACGTTTTTTCGTGTCGATCGCATCTTTGAGTGGTAATAACGTCTCGTTCAGTTGAGCAATCAGACTTCCTGCGGCTGTCTTTTTGGCTGGGGTGACGCTTGCCAGTAAGTTGTCACTCTTTTGAGCCAGATCGAAGATGATCCGATCGATATCTTTATTTAGGTTATTCCAGCGTTTGAGGTTAGCTTGCCTAGGCATTTTCTCCAAGGTTAGCTGGATCTTGCGAATCACGTCATTTTTAATCGGCAAAGACTGGCGCAACAAAACTCTGGCATCTTTGATCGCACTGTAAGCAGGTAAAGCCGCATGACTTGGATGAGCATAACCAATGACGCTAGCTAATCCCACCAAGCCCACCAAAGATATCTGCAACAGACCAGAAATCAAGCTTTTTAACAGTTTTTTGCTGAACATTTCGCTAAACATGTGACTAAATATTTCGTGCCATGAACTAATCCATCTCAAATGCTAGTTCATTTTGGTAGCTCTAGTTACGCGTCGCAATGCATGAACATAAAGCCCCCATACTTCTGTAATGGAGGTGTGAATGATTTGAGCAAATAGCTATTGGTAGTGAGGGAACAGATTTTCAACTAGGCTGCTTGGGGCAAGGTAATCTGCGTAGTCTGTCTAGAGGCAATATCGATACATAGTGGTTCGATCGAAACGCGAATTTCAGCGCATGGGATCGTATCTGCATGAATAGAGCCAGCCAGAGTTGCTTCGTGAACTTCTAGGAGCAGAAATACTTACTCACCTCTGACATCAACCACAGGCTGTTTGCGGGAAAACATATATCTAGTCAAGTCTTCAAAAACATCACGTCGCAAAAACGGGTAATCGCTGATCCAGATATTAAGCTGTGGTAGATATGCATCAGTCATCAGTTTGCTAACACGCCGAAATTGTGAATCGTTAGATAGCAGAACCATACAGATCATTTGTTTGGGCACAATTCGTTTATATTCACGGCGCATCGGCACGCGCAGAGTTGTAACAAACCCCGATCGATCTCCTAATTCCAAATTAAAAAAGCTCTCGGTATTGTAGTTAACTTCCAGCCGTCCACGCGAATCGACACTTTCTTGCTTCGACAAAACTTCTTCCGACAAGTAAACATCCAATACTCTGGCTTGCCAGAAACCACAGTGATCGAACTTGCGTAATTTGGCATTGCGGATGCTTGCTTGCGCTACTGGGCCCAACATCCAGTACAGCCCACCCAATCCCGCACAAATAAACATAACTACACCCCAAACGTTATCGGGAGTGCGGTTGTATAGCAATCCAAACACTACCAACAGCGCCACAGAAATCAAAATACGCTGGAATACAGCTTGGCTTGAACCCCAGAAATACTGATACTGATCTGAAGTCGGCACAGCAGGGACAAGTTCGTCAAATTTTCCGCGCTTTAAAGGAGTAATCATTGTTCGGGGATGATTGGGCAATACTTCTCAAGACAAGCCTTTAGAGCTTTAGGATCGAATAAAATTGGGAGAAAATGAATGCTCTTGACTTCTTTAAAATAGAACAGGACAGGCACGGCAGGATAGAAAATTCGCCAGTTTTGCCAATCTTGGTAAGGGAAGCGGCGGAATAGCGTTTCACCTCTGTAGACATCCAGATCGGTCGTGGTAAATATGAGGCGCAAAGTCGCAGCTTGGAATAGCAAAAACAGACTAAATAGAGCGATCGAACCACCAATCCAAACTTGAAATAAAGCAATTGGGATCGAGAATACGAACAGCACAATCGGGATTTTAAAACTTGGAGATAGCTGTGTTACTCCGTCGATCGAGGTTGAATCGTTAGTAGTCATAGTTACAGATGCTTTCCTGCCAGTGGTGATACTATAACAATAAATAAAAGTGTATGTGAGCAGCTACGGTAAAGCGTTAATTGACCAGCTCATTATTCAGAGAAAAGTTTTCCTATGAATGTACCCACAGATATGCCTACCGATATATCTACTAACGAAATCAATCAGGCGACTGAAACCTGGGAGCATCTGAAGCAAGCAATCGCCAGTAGTTCAGGATTCGATCGATGGCAACGGACGAGAAATGTCTCTAAAAATGTAGTTGTGAACGAGTTAACTGAATCAAATCAGCCAGATTCTTTACTAGATCAAAAATCCGAGCAACAAGATCGACAACTAGACGTACAAGTAACAGATTATCTTCGTGAAACTTTAGAAACACTTGCATACTAGTTGACTTATGCTTGAATCGTTGCTTTAAACGATCGAAACATGAGTACAACACTAGAATCCCTCCGCCAAATATTACAATCGGATGATTTTGGTGCGCGCCTGCACGTACTGAATGAAAGTCGAAGTTTAGAGATTGCCGAGCGGTTTGAATTACTTAGTATTGCTACTGCCGATCGAAATACGAGAGTGCGTTACGATGCCGTTAGCCAACTAGCTGTGGTTGGTCAACACGATCTCGATCGATCCCTCCAAATTTTGCGAGATCGACTGATTAATGACCCTGAAAGTGATGTCCGTGCTGCTGCTGCCGATTCGATCGGGGCTTTAAAATTAACTGCTGCCTTTGAAGATCTGCAAACTGCTTACGAACAGACAGATGAATGGCTGATGCAGTTCAGCATCATTGCTGCGCTAGGAGAACTTGGCGATCGACGAGGGTTTGAACTGTTAACTAAAGCCCTCAACAACAGCAACGATTTAGTCAGAATTGCCGCCGTCGGCGCATTGGGCGAACTTGGCGATCCCCGCACTTTAGAACTAATTTTGCCTTTAGTCGATGATCCCGACTGGCAACTACGGCATCGAGTGGCTCAAGCCTTAGCTGGGCTGGGCGGCCCTGTAGCAGAGGCTGCCCTAGCAAAACTTTGTCAAGACCCAACTGAGATCGTGGCGGAAGTTGCTCGATCGCTTTTAACCTCGATCGAACAACCCTAACAACCCTAACTACTCAACCTCAAGTCGCCTTTGCGGCCTGACTGAGTATGCGTAATACAATGTCAAACCCAGTCACTGCCTGCCAAGCAAAAATTCCGACTAACAAGATATTGAGGCTGATGTGTGTATAACGCGCCCAGTCTTTGCCCTGTTGCATCATCGGTGCTAGTGCGGCTGACAATGCTGCCATGCAAGCTACACCTAAACCCGCAATCAGATGCGGCCCGACAAATAGCTTGCCATTATTGATAAATGTCACAGCCATCCCACCCACACTACCCACCACGACTAACACTAGAAAAATCGATCCGACCTGAAAATGGTTCAGGTTATATTTTTTCGCAATCATTTCTTTTTTAACCGCGCCCTCAGCACTGCGAGTACGTCTGATCTGAATACCTAGATATAGCGCGTATAGAGCTAGTCCCAGCGTTAACAGCATGAGGACGGGATGAAAGAAAGTAACCACGGGCTTTAGTGGCTCTGGGATCTGAATATTCATTAGGGTTCGGCTGCTCTAGTTAAATCTTTACTAATTTTAATGCTTTTTAACTTTGCCGTAGAGTCAATTCCGATCGGTGCTAGTTGATAAATGTCGATCGATCACGCTTTCCCAATGCGCTAGTTTGCTTTGGAGTTTATGGTGCCTGTAGCATTTACAGCAAAACAGCAAAATTTAAAAATTCTGGCTCGATCGCAACGAAACGTCTGGGTTAATGCTAGGCTATTAGCTGACCTGGATCTATGCGATTTTAACGCCCGAACCGTGTCAGGGTCGGAAGGCAGCAGCACTAAGGGATGCTTGGAATAGGCGTAGTACCCGGGTCTTAATTTTTTGAGAGTTCATAACTCATACTTTCATACTCATTTACTCTGACAGGAGACAACAGGCATGGGGCGAGCGGATAAAGTTGTACTGGCATATTCTGGTGGTGTCGATACATCGGTCTGTATTCCTTACTTGAAGAATGAATGGGGTGTCAAGGAAGTCATTACTTTAGCGGCCGATCTAGGGCAAGGTGATGAACTAGAACCAATTCGCTTAAAGGCCCTGTCATCGGGTGCATCGATCTCTCTGGTTCAAGATGTCACCGAAGAATTTGTCAGGGATTATGCTTTTCCCTCGATTCAAGCAAACGCACTGTACGAAAATCGCTATCCTTTATCTACGGCTCTAGCACGTCCTTTGATCGCTAAGATCTTAGTCGATGCTGCTGCGAAGTATGGTGCAGATGCCGTTGCTCACGGTTGTACAGGCAAAGGCAACGATCAAGTACGGTTTGACGTGGCGATCGCCGCCTTAAACCCCAACATCAAAGTGCTTGCTCCTGCGCGTGAATGGGGCATGAGCCGCGAACAAACGATTGCCTACGGTGAGAAATGTGGGATTCCTTCACCCGTAAAAAAATCTTCTCCCTACAGCATCGATCGAAATATACTTGGACGCAGCATTGAAGCAGGAATGCTCGAAGATCCGTGGAATGAGCCACCCGAAGAGATTTACGACTTTACTCGGGCGATTGCGAACACGCCTGACGAGCCAGCTTATACCGAAATCACGTTCGAGCAAGGTATTCCAGTTGCGATCGACGGACAAGCTCTGTCGCCTGTACAGCTAATTACCCAACTTAATTCGATCGCGGGAACTCACGGCGTTGGGCGGATCGACATGGTAGAAAACCGTCTAGTCGGGATCAAATCGCGTGAAATTTACGAAGCTCCTGCTCTGATCGTCTTGATCCAAGCACATCGCGATCTCGAAAGCCTAACCCTGACATCAGATCTGGCACATTACAAACGTGGGATCGAAGAAACTTACGCCCAGATGATTTATAACGGTCTGTGGTACAGCCCACTCAAGACCGCTCTGGATGCATTTATCAAAAATAGCCAAGCTCAAGTTTCTGGAACAGTGCGGGTCAAGTTCTTTAAAGGCAGTGCTGTGATTGTTGGTCGTAAGTCACGAAATTCTCTCTACGATGAAGAACTGGCAACCTACACCGATGCTGACCAGTTCGATCATAAAGCCGCAGAAGGCTTTATCTATGTTTGGGGTTTACCTACTAGAGTATGGTCACAAAAGCTGCGTGGCTAATCCTTAGCTGGAATTAAAAACTATGCTGGGTAACGATCGATCGAATGAATCTCAGGAAAGGATCATCTTCGATGGTAAACCTGCTGTCATCGGTAGCGTATCGCGTCTATTTACGGCGATTTTTACGCTAGGGATTGGCGCGCTCTTTTTTTGGGTGAAATCGATCAGTACTCATTACCTAGTCACAACACAGCGAATTGTGGTCGAAAGTGGTGTTCTATCCAAACGTACAGATACTTTGGAGCTATACCTAATCGATGATGTGGAACTGGAAAAGCCAATCGGTCAGCGGCTGATGGGAACTGGAAATATCATCTTACTAACTCAAGACATCACAAATAAAAGACTACATTTAGTACGATTACCTCTAGATGTTAGAAATCTCTACGAGCAATTACGTCCTGCGATCGAATCATCAAAATATGCCCGACGGATTGCAGGTAGAGTTATCGGTTTGAATGAAGATGGTGGCATGTAGAGTTGATATTGTTGATAAGTTTGACAGATCATGCCAAGGAAAATTCGAGAACTGAAAGCCGATATTGCACGCAGAGGATTTATTTATCTATCTAAGCGAGGTAAAGGCAGTCATGAACGTTGGCAACATCCTCTACTTAGAAAAACACTGACAATTTCAGGCAAGGATGGGGATGATGTACCGATCTATCTCGAAAAGCAGTTAGTTCAGTTATTAAATGATCTAGAAGTATTAAGGGAGGATGAGGATTCATGAACCGATATAGTATGGTTGTCCAATGGTCGAACGAAGATCAGCTTTTCTTGGTCACAATTCCAGAATTTGCCGATCGTGTTGTTATGCCTTGCACTCACGGAAAAACTCGTGAAGAAGCAATTCATAATGGAGAAGAAGTGGTTGAGATGTACTTGGAATCATGGCAAGCGGAGGGTGAGTTCATCCCTCAACCCATTACGCTTC
>JARCMB010000067.1 GCA_030248825.1 Pseudanabaenaceae cyanobacterium MP8IB2.15
CTTCATAGGTTTGGAGTTCACCTGTAATTGCGATCGCGCTAGGAGCTACGGGTAATGCTCCGTTTAGTTGCAATAAAGGATGTGAACTTCTGCCCACATGCCAAAGCTGCAAGAATATTCTCCCACCTGCTTTGTGCACGGTATCAGTGACTAGTTTCCATCCTGCAATCTGGGCATCAGAATGGATTCCTGGAGTGTGGGGATAGCCGACTCCTTGAGGAGAAACTTGGGTCGCTTCGGCAATAATTAGACCTGCGGATGCTCTTTGTTCGTAATACTCTGCATTCATCGCCGTCGGGACATTCCCCTCACCAGCGCGACAACGAGTGAGCGGAGCCATCACAATCCGATTGGGAAGTGTATAAGCCCCTAATTGAATTGGGGAAAAGAGATTTAGATCAGCTGCCATTGTCTTATGTCTCCAGTGGGTGATTAAAGATATTTTTTTCGTGAATCGAAGCGATCGACATGAGATTTAAACTGTGCAAATAAGTACAACTATCAACGACTACTGGTGCGTTTAACTTTTTGCCAATAGTTTGATAGTTCGATAATATTGAATAAATAAACTATACCCCTGTTCATGCGATAATGCAACAATGAGACCTTTTTACCACGCAGACAAAAAAGATATTTCGCTCGCTGGGGTGCTATATGCCCTAGGAGATCCTGTGCGGCTGGAAATTGTCAAACGTTTAGCGGTTAAAGGGGAGTTAACCTGTGCCGCGCTTGGTTGTGAAAGTGATGCTGGTTCGATCTCTAAGTCGATCGCCAAGTCAACCATGTCTCATCATTTCAGGATACTGCGCGAATCTGGCGTGATCTATTGCCGTAAAGCAGGTACGCAACATATTAATTCTTTGCGGCGGGAAGATTTAGAAACGCTTTTTCCTGGCTTGTTAGATGCAGTGCTTCAAGCCTCTGGCATCCTTAGCCCAAATTAGACAAGCTTTTGGCGATTGTTAATGCTTATGTTCTAAAAGGGTGGCTTTGAGTTTACCCTTGAGTTCGGGTGGATTTTCTAACTCTGGCTGTGCGTCCTTATTGCCATAACGATCGCTACTGGCAGGTTTATTTTGATCCCAATCGTGTGATCCGCGAATCCTTCAGTGATGCCTCCTTCCCAGTACCTGAGCAGCATTATCTGATTCGACAATCATCATAAGAAAATCAATATAGAATAGGTCAGAAGCCAACAGTTAGAAATTAGCGTTTTCGCTCTTGGCTGCTGCTAGATATTATTGAGCGGATTTATTTATGAAAAAATTTCTATCAACACTTCTAGTCACCATGCTAGTCAGCCACTTTGGTAGCTCACCACTACTAGCAAATCAATTGGTGGAAGAGAAGTTATCTGCCGATTCGATCGAGCAGGCGATCGGCTCGAAACTCATGAGTAATTACCCTGATGGCAAATTCCATGCCGATCGTCCTGTTACCCGCGCTCAACTCGCTTCGATTTTGGTCAAAGCTTTTAAGCTAGAACGGCTCGCGAATACGATGCCTAATCCTGCGCCTGTGCCAAACTTAAAAGATGTGCCGAGTTCCCATTGGGCAGCAAAAGATATTCAGACAGTAATTCGTACCAAAGTGATGACGGGATATCGTCCTGGCGAGTTTTTTCCTGAAGAGAAAGTGAATCGGGCTGAAGGATTTGCGATTTTTGCCAATGCTTATATGCCATTCGACTACGCCGATTCGACGATCGCCGAGACTTTGCTCCAATATCCTGATGCTGATAAAATTCCCACTTGGGCGAGAAAAGCGATTGTTACAGCATTACAGCAAAAATTTATCAATGTTAGTAATCTAGGATATCTTAATCCTCTCTCTCCCATGACCAGAGGTGACCTTGCTCATGCCCTCAGTCAGTATTTGGCGCAACAAAGTCAACCGCAATATCCTGCTCGCAAGTCATAAACCCCAAGGAACTGGGCTAGGATTACCAATCTCTCAAGCAATTATCTCTAAACACGGTGGTAAACTGTGGTTTGAGGGCGAGCTAGGTAAAGGAAGCACTTTCTTATTCTCATTGCCAACAGCTAGCTAGCGTAACATATGCGATCTCATTACCTCTCTGCCCATCGATCCATCTAGGCTAAAGCCAGCATCTTTCAAGATTTTCTTGATGCAAAAAAATCTTTCCCAATCGATCAAAAGGTAAACAGAGTCATGTGTCATAGGGATCTACTAGCTCCCTAGTCTAACGGTGCTTGGAAGCATGACTACAAAATCGCGCATAATTTCAGTATGTTTAAAAATTTTTGGTATGCGATCGAATTTAGCGAAACCATTACAGAGCAGCCGCAACTTTTCGTGATCGGCGCACAAAAACTGGTGTTATATCGCACTTCCGATCGCGTAGTTCACGCCATGTCGAATCGCTGTGTGCATCGTGGTGGTTCGCTAGCGCAGGGTACGGTTGTGAATAATTGCATCGTCTGTCCTTATCACGGTTGGCATTACCAAACTGATGGAGCTTGCGTCAAAATTCCTTCTAATTTGCCCAATGCCAAGATTCCTATTCAGGCAAATATGCCGACCTATCCGATTAAAGAAAAAGATGGCTGGGTCTGGTTGTTCCTTGGTGAAGTCGATCGAGCAGAGCAGACCCCAATCCCTGATATTCCCCACTTTCACGATCGAAATCTTCGATCGATTCACGGTGAGTTTCACTGGCAGGTCAACTACGAGCGAGCGATCGAAAATGGTTTAGATTTTGCCCATGCTCCTTTTGTCCATGCGGGGGCTTTTGGCAATCCTGATGCACCTGAAGTCGGCAATCTGGAGATCGAGCAATCTGAATGGGGCGCAAGTGCAACGGTGTTTTTGAAACCATCACCACCCAAAGGTTTATGGCGATTTTTGGCTAAGGTCGATCGAGCCGATGTCAAGACCCGCACGGGGTTTTTGATGCCAAACCTCACTTTTCTCGAAGTCTTTCTGCCATTTGGGAGTTTAGTGATTTGGACGGCTCACATTCCGATCGACGAGCATACGACTGTGAGTAAATGGATGAATTTTCGCAGCTTTTTTACGGGTAAATGGGCGGATGGAGATGCCTATCGCCGCACGATTAAGATCTTTCAACAGGATCGTCCAATCGTCGAAGCTCAATCTCCTCAAGTTATTCCTTTCGATCTCACAGCAGAGATTCATGTCCAAGCTGATGCCCTGCAATTACAATATCGCCAGCTTCGTCGGCAACTTGTCGATCTGGGATGTCTATTAGGAATGGAACAGGGATGAATCATATCTTTAAGGATTACTGAATCTCATGCACATTTTTCTCCCAGTTCTTGCCATCAAACGATCGAATTTGGAACCGATCGATCGAATCTCCGTCCAGACAGCGAATGTTGACATCAAAAGAATCAGGATGCGATCGCGGGATGTAAAAAGGATGTATCCCACAAGTGCGACAAAATTTATGCTTGGCGATACCCGTATTAAAGCTATAAGTTGTCAGATTATCTTCTCCACTCAGTAGCTCAAAGTCCTCTGACGGTACGATCAGATGCAAAAATCCCTTTTTGGCGCAAATTGAGCAATTACAGTCCTCTACTTGATGGTTCTTTACCCGCACGCGAAAACGCACCGCGCCACAATGACAACCACCCTCGTAAGTTTTAACTTGTTCGATCATAGTTCTTGATTTTTGATGTCGATGCGCGTGAAGCCAAATTCTTGCTCGATCGAATCACAAAGGGAACGCTCTAATTTTATAATTCGATCGAATTTCTTGAGATTATATCAGCGAGCATTACGATCAAATTTTTTGTAGGTCTAGAGATCGCTCATGTTCCATTGGGAGAAGATCGATTTCAACCCGCTGATTAAGAGCATGGGCAATTCTCTGAAGCATCGAGAGTGAATGACCTTCATAATCAGCATCTTCAATCCGTGCGATCACAGACTGCTTAGTTCCTATGAGATCGGCTAGTTGCTTCTGAGTCAATCCAGCCTTAGTTCTCGCCTCATAGATAAGCTGGGCAACCACAGCATTGATTGAGGCTTCTCTAACCAGTTTTTCAACCTCTGGATCTTTACGAGTGAGATTCTCAATGATTTTAAGCGCATCATTAGTCTTCGCCATTTTCTATTACCTCTAGATACATGTACAGTTCTGGGTTTATCTCAAATAACTGTTTCCGTTTTATTGCGCGATGAACTACCCCACCCTGCTACGCGAGGATGGGGTTTCTAAATTCCCATCGAGCAAGGAGTGTTTTTTACGCTTCTTCGAGCCAAGTTGCTGCATCCC
>JARCMB010000068.1 GCA_030248825.1 Pseudanabaenaceae cyanobacterium MP8IB2.15
CGCTGGCTCTCACTCCAAAGTGGTCAGATGTCAGCGACATATTGGTTCCAATCCCAACATCAAACTACAGATGATTTCCTCGATCGATTCTGGAGTGGGATAACCCGCCAGCAAAGTTCTTGGGTGATGGTTTCAATACTATTTAATCAATCCAAGTCTCCCGACGATCTTGAGGTGCGGACTTTGGTTTCCACGATTCACACAAATATCGATCGGGCAATTAACCAAGCGATTAGTCATAATTCAGGAGCAAATACATAATTATGGGAATTCTATTTGGGATTTTCTTCTGGACATCAAATCTGGTGTTTTTGGTGATCGCATACATCGGCATACTGCCTTTTCTGGGATTTAGCTTTGTTACAGATTTTCTTACAGGCGAGTTACCATTTGACTTTTTCTTACCATTTGTAGGGCTGTTGATTGTGCCAGTAGTATCGATCTGGGCAGCAGTTGCCTTCAGATCGCCCCAGTCTCCTCGCAAGGACTCAGAAGAGAATCTTGGCTCTAATTTCTCTCTGCCTCGGTTCTTTTATGGGGTCGAAGCTCCTCTAATTCTGCTTTGTCTTACTCGTCTATTCTGGCTCAGAGAACTGACTCCTGCTACAGGATTGATGATCTTAACAGCCGTAATTTGTGTGATCTGCTTTACCTATGAGCTAGTTAGGATCGATCGATTCCTTTCTCCTACTGCGATCGCGATCCAGATGACAACTCACGGTCTGATGTTGCTAATGGGATTGTATATTGGCACAATTTGTCTATTTTATGTTTATCCTGCCGCTTGGATTGCCCTTATCAGCTTCCCATATTTGATCGTTGTCTTTCCTGTCTATTTCGCGCTGGTGGCGATTTTGACTATGCCGTTTGGGATGTCGATCATCTATGTCCAAGCATGGCGGCAAAGACTGATTGCAGAACATCGCTCTAATCGCGTCTGGTTAACTACTGGTGCAACTATGGTTATTTGGGCGCTGTTATTTAACGTGCTTCAAGCCCAGCCTCAAGTCGAAGCGTTTGCCCTGCTCGATCGATCGGTTGCTAACGATGTCAGTCGCCAAGAACTCGTGCAGAAATCAGACAAAATCCGTGAAGGTCTACTAAATGCCTATCTTTGGCGATATCGCTATCCTAGTAGTGTTGCTGGTAACGATTTAATTCGATCGATCTATAGCAATACTTTTCTATCTGAAAGAACGGTTGATGGTTTACAACAAGCTTATAACTACGTAACCGCTCCATTCTCATATAATGGCTCCGATCGGGATTCCTCAAAAGCAGAATTGGCTTATGCGAAGTTCTTCGATCGACCAATTTTGAGAGCCGAACAGAAAGCGATCCAAACCGCAATGAAAGCGACATCCGATCGTTCCGAGGCAAAAGCAGGATTGTTGACGATTAATCAGCAAAAAGTTTGGCTCGGTAAGCAAGAAGTCTCGATCGAACCTCATGGCGACTGGGCAGATGTGGAAATTCATGAGGTCTATACCAATCGAACTTATCAGCAACAAGAGGTTTTCTACTATTTCTCATTGCCCGAAAGTGCAGTCGTTACTGGGATCTGGTTAGGTGAAACGGCTGATCGCGCCACCAGCTTTCCATTCACAGTCTCACCGCGTGGGGCGGCGCAAAAAGTCTATAACAACGAAGTCCGTCGGCGTGTCGATCCTGCTCTATTGGAACAAGTTGGGCCGAGAAACTATCGACTGAGAGTATTTCCGATCCCACAAATCTCTCTTGCTGGAAATGCTGTTCGATCGACCCCACAGAATATGCACATGTGGATGACCTACAAAGTTATGCAACAACCCGATGGCTGGGCAATGCCACATCTCAGCGAACGCCGCAATGTGTTTTGGGATCGTGCCACTCAACGCATCTACAACGGTCAGCCCAACAAACTCTCGATCGACGAGGATGATTGGTTCCCATCTGTAATTCCCGCTCAATCAAAAGTCATGGCTCAGGCTCATCAAGTGCGACTAATATCTCAAACTGGTGCGCCAGAACTAGTCATCGCCAAACCTGTATTCGATCGGAGCAATCGCTTACCTCAAGCCAAGAAATTTGCCCTAATTGTCGATACCTCTCGCAGCATGGCAACAGTCTCCAAAGAACTGGCGCAAAACTTCCAATGGCTGCAAACTCAGGTGGCGAAGGATAACGATATTGATGTCTATCTTACGAGTTCTGAAGGAGGCACACCCAAACGGCTCGATCGACTCGATGACTTGAATCTCGATCGACTGGTTTTCTACGGGCTACTGCGTCCACAAGAAATGTTGAAACAGTTCGCTCAACTTCAAAATGGCAAAACTTATGATGCTGTAATGGTTTTGACCGATGCGGGTAGTTATGAGTTAACGGATGAGACTAAAACAACTCAATCAATTACCGCGCCTTTATGGATGATTCACTTGGGCAATTTCCCTGCGGCTTATGATGACTCAACTCTAGCCGCGATTCAGGATCATGGTGGTAGTGTCGCAACTGGGATTGAAGATGTGATGTCGAGAATTAGCTCGATCGACGATCGAAACCCTACAACGATCGGCATGATTGATGGCTATATCTGGACAAAACAACAGGATGATCCAACTGTCTCGTCCGAAGTAGACCAAGGATTTCAGCCGCTAGCTGCTAGACAATTAGCCTTGTCTATGGGTAAGAAAATCGATCGAAATAATCCATCTCAATTGGATACTATTCACTCGATCGCCAAGCAGTACAACATTGTTACGCCTTACTCCTCGATGATCGTGCTAGTCAACGATCGCCAGAAACAAGCTTTAAAAACTGCCGAAAGTCAGAGCGATCGATTTAAGCGCACGGTTGAAGATAATCAACTACCCCAGCCTTCTACTTCCGCTTTTAATGTTTCGGGTGTACCTGAGCCAGCCGAATGGTTGCTGATTGGGATTGTGTCGATCGGTTTACTGCTATTAGTAAGGCTCAAACGTAGTCAGGTGTTAGTCGAAACATCGATCGAGTAGAAATGCTATATTCAACTCAGGGTATGCTGCCTAGCTTGCCCTGAGCTAGAATCGGGATGTCGCTATAGCCAACAAAGCTTGTATCTAGGAGAAAATCATGTCTCACTTCACCAGCATTAAGGTTCAGATCGAAAATGGCGAACTCTTGCGACAGTCACTTGTAGAACTGGGCTATCAGGTGGAACAGAACACGATGGTGCGCGGCTACCAAGGCGACAAAGTTCAAGCCGATTATGTGGTGCGTCAGTCGAATGGCTACGATCTCGGCTTCCGTCGTCAGGGTGATGACTACGAGATGGTGGCAGACTTTTGGGGAGCTAAGATCGACCAAAAATTATTTATCAATGCCCTTACCCAGAAATACGCCCACAAATCTCTGATCGCCACAGTCCAAAATCAAGGCTATTCGATCGAGCAGGAAGAAGTTCTGACCGACGGCACAGTACGAGTGTTAGTCGCTCGCTGGAATTAGCTCAGATCGATCGATTATTCTACGTCGATCCCTTCCCACATTTGAGAAAGTGGGATTCTTTGCCCTGATATTGACTGTTGTAAGGCTCTGCGTAAACTTGCACTTATATCTTCTACAGGTGTATCGTCTGGGTCTTGCTCGGATTCTTCTGTTGGTTCAGGATACAAAATGATTACACGGACATTCCCATGAGCAATAATGGGCACAGGTTCTTTGAGGGATAAATTCCCTTGATCGTCTACAACGCCTGTTACTTCAACTGCTCTCATCAGTACGACCTTAATCCATCTAAATTAAGAATAACTGACTCTTAACAAGATTGCATAATTTCTTTCAGATCATAATTCACTCATCTAGGCTTTTCCATAGAACTTATTCAAAATTCTACGGATCTCTTTATTGCTGATATCTTCGCGATCTGCTTTCGAGTAAATCGTCAAAAGTAGTATAGAGGTTAGTGACTCAACCTGATAAATCAATCTGTAGCCGCCGCTCTTCCCCTTCTGGATATCTCGATTCTTAATTCTCAATTTAACAAATTCCGTGACGCATTCCCCGTCCTCGCGAAGCAGGGCGGGGTAGTTCATTCCGTCGGCTTCTCTACAAAATCTGGGAGAGGAACTTCTGGGTTCTTTCTTCTTTGGGGTGGAGGAAAAATTCTTCAGGTGTGGCTGATTCCACGATCA
>JARCMB010000069.1 GCA_030248825.1 Pseudanabaenaceae cyanobacterium MP8IB2.15
GAAGCAGGAAAAACATCAATTCGTAAAGTTGCAAAACAGTTTATGGTCAACCCAAAAACAGTTGAGAGGTTGATAAAGCAACAGAGAGAGACAGGGAACTTGGAACCGAAGAAATCAGGGAACCCAACTCCAAGCGAGTTGGAAGCGCACAAGGGATTGATCATTGCCACAGTAGAAGCGCATCCTGATTGGACTTTGTGGCAATATTGCGAAGAGATAGGTGAGAAAACAGGAGTATATGTAACCACAGGTGCGATGTGTCGGTATCTGAAGAAGCAAAAGTTGACCTTAAAAAAAAGACATCTCGCAGTGAAAAGATGAACACGACCAGAATATTCGATCGTGTCACCCGCCGATGCAGGATATCAACTGTTGATTCAGACCCGCGAGTTAGCTTAGCTCCCAAATTACGTGAGACTGCTGCTTTAATTACACGCCGCAACTGAAAGTGTATAAGTATTACCAATTGCGCTCAAACCACCGACAAAAACGTTGATTTGATAAGGTTCAGCTTGAGAACGGGGCTGTCCTGTCATCCTCAATGGCTTCCCCACTTTGACTGTGATGTTGCTTTTGTTGAAAAACTCATCAGAAGTATTGTTGCTATATTTTAAGTTTAGTTTGGCATCATAGTTGGCATTATTTTTGGGGATGATTGTCGCAACGTAGCGATTGTATACCCTTCCACCTGGAACAGAAAAATCAGTGTTCCAATTGTCATTGGTGACCAGAGTGCCAAGCGGCGAGACTGTCTTGGTGACTTGGGTTCCTTGTGCACCGATCACATTAAGCGCACGACAGGTTTCAGCTTTTGCAACAGGTGCAAACGCCAAAAGTGTTGATAGACAAAACAGTCCTAATCCAAAACGGTTAATTAGCATATAAAATATCTCCCTTAGGATAAAAAATGAGAATAAAAGTTGGTTTTTAAATGTCGAGATTCACGATCGAATCCCTTCTTGTCAGATGGCAAGAAGGGATTTGAGTAAGATCAATTAGTCATTGTTTGTCGCTTTGTCGATCGACTTCTTGAGTTCAACCACAGTAGATTTAGAATCTTTTTTCATCTTTTCTCGGTTTGAAGTACCCTGAATCTCATTGAGTCCACCATTTTTAGTGCCTTGTTCAGCTTCTTTAAGCGACATAGGAGAAGACATAGTTGCTTCTTCTGATTTTTCTTGGATGCGGTCTAACTTGACAAGACCTTCAGTAGGATCGCTCTTGGTTGCGGTCTTTGCCATCGCTGGGATCGCATTGGAAAAGAGCAAGATTGCCCCAATTAGAAGTGCAAACAGAAAACGGACAGGGTGCATTTTCGATCGCAGGGTTTGGATAAGTTTCATAGGAGGTTCTCCGAAATATCTAGTCAAAAAATGGATTAGAACAATTAGTGATTACTTGCCGAATAGCTCTTTAACATTATCGACCGCGCTGCCTGCAGCTTCTTCAATGTTCTTCTTGGTGCCTTCGATCGCATCACTTGTAGCTTCGCCAATATTCCTGTTGGTATCTTCGGCTGCATTCTGAGCCCTGTCAAAGTTGCGCTTAGTGCTCTTTTCGATCGACCTTTGGTTTTTATCAAGCTGATTTTTAGTTCTGCCTAGATTCTCCTTTGCCCGACCTTCGACTTGCTTGCCAAACCCTTCTGCTTGACCAGTCATTTTGCCAACATTGCGCTCAACTTTTCCTGCGGCTTGTTCTGCCTTGCCTTCAGCTTGATTAAAAAAGCCAGCAACAATTACCGTAGAAGGAGAATTGTATAGTGGAGATGCGATCGCGTCGCCATTCATCAGGAATGAACATTGCCAAGCCAATGCCAGAGTGAGAAACCCACCAGCGATCGCAGGCAGACGGCGTTTGAGTTGAGCGATAAAGTTTGTCATAAAAGTACCTATGTGATATTTACATACTTTGTTATACGTGAAATCTCTAAGTATTGAATCAACCAATGGAAGTGAGTTAAAGCCCTAAATTTGTGAGGTCAACTCTATCGATCGACCGATTTGATTTGATTAGATATATAGTCGTACCCATTGTTAAAGCTGAAGAGCATTTTGCAACTATATCGATCGATATTTCTTTCTGTCATTACTTCTGCGGAACCCATACAGATACAGAGCCAGCATTACACCTAAAATCCGCCCAGCCCTCGTCATTAGTTTCGATCGATTCGCTGATATGTTCAGTGATGTCAATATAGGTGTGATTGGGATGTCCAACTTCCATATTTTTACTGCCATCGTCGCCATTACTCAAAACAACTGCCATCCCACCTGGATGATCTGGATCTCCCAGTCTTGTCCAACCAATCGTATTAGCGTGGTCGAAATAATCGTACTGGTCGCCATAGGCATAGGTTTGCCGTGCTAGGAGAAACTTGTCGAGCAGTACCCGATGGCTAGCCAACCAAATTTCATACTCGTTGCCATCTTTCCCATAATCCTTATAGTGAGCACCATAATAGTCAGCATAAAAGATGCAGGGATATCCTTCGTGACGCAGTAAGATCAGCGCATAGGCGAGGGGTTTAAACCAAGCCTCGACCACAGATTCTAGTGCTTGTAAAGGCTGTGAATCATGGTTATCCACTAGCGTCACGGCGAGGGTGGGCTGTTGTTGGACGAGGGTATTGTCAAAAATTTGGCGTAAGTCGTAGTCTTTGCCTGACTGGCTGGCAATCTGGAAGTTTTTATGTAGTGGCGCATCAAACAGGCTGACCTTACCACCTGTAGTCTCGATAAAACTATTGAGCGCATCGACTTCATATGACCAATATTCACCGACGGCGAATAGGTCGCGTTTGGCATGGTCACGCGCATGTTCGATCCATTGTTGAAAAAATTCGGCTGAGACATGTTTGACCGCATCAAATCGAAAGCCATCCACACCCGTCGTATCGAGATACCACTCACCCCAGTATTGCAGTTCGCCGCAGACTTCAGGGTTATCCATATCTAGATCGCAACCCATGAGAAAGTCGAAATTACCTTTCTCTAAATCGACATTACGATCGAACTCTTTGCCTTTGAGTAAGTAGATCGCATTTTCTTCCCCTTTGTATTCGTTGTAGTCGATCGCGTCGAAATGCCACCAATGCCATTCCATGGTGGAGTACTTACCGCCACGACCTGGAAAAGTAAAATGCGTCCAAGCTTTGATCATCTGATACTCGCCGACTGTTTCATTGCGATCTTCAGGATCGAACGGTGTGGCTTCGACCTCCTCGGCTGCATCTGCCCCCAGTTTGTGATTGAACACAACATCGGCGTAGACGCTAATCCCCGCAGCTTGTGCTATTTCGATCGCTTTGAGGTACTGATCTTTTGTGCCATATTTCGTCCGTACCGATCCCTTTTGGTCGAATTCACCGAGATCGAATAAATCATAAACACCATAGCCCACATCAAAACCACCAGCCGAGCCTTTGTATGCGGGAGGCAACCACACGGAGGTAATCCCAACTTTAGCCAAATCTGCCGCAGAATCCGCTAGCTGATCCCATAGGTTGGTATCTTCGGGCACATACCAATGGAAATATTGCATCATTACGCCATTTGGTTCAGACATAAAACTTTTCTCCATTAGGAAACTATATTGATTAATTTTTCACGATATTTAATGTCTTATAGTTCAGGGTAGTTTGTATATTAGGCTTTTGGAGTATTTTAGCTTTTGGGTGAAATCGGTTTCTCTACCATTTGGATGAGTGGGATGGGTACAAAAATCCGTCTAATGGGAGAGAGGATCGATCTATAGAACCCATTTGGCATCTCAAGAAGCGGCAGCAACGCGCTTAAGCATAAGCCTGACAAAGCATAGTGTGAGGTGTGCATTTGCATTCTCCAGACTTCTGTCAAAATTTTGGCACTGGTTCCGTATCATGGGAATAATCGTTGAAACCCCTTTAGAGCAAGGATTTTGATGGTTCAGCTTCAATATGGCTGTGACCTATATACTTCAAGTGTTTTGAGTTATTTATCCCATTCAGCGGAACCAGTCCCCTCCGAGGGATCTCACTGTAATCCGTTGCAAGTCAGATACTGTCCCCATTTAACAGCCGTCTGGCCCACAGAAACTGTGCCCGTACAGTACCTCCGCGTCACAGATGTAGATAATGCCCGCAAAATCGATGAAAAACTTTATTGCGACCTGATCCGCAATCTTCTCGGCCATATCCCGATTTTCGGTGAGCACCTCAAACTTTATATTCGCTTGGGTGTCAGAAACGCTGGGTTGTCCCGACGAGCGCACGTTGCGACTGCCTTTACCGCCAGTCTCCACCACCGTATAACCGGTCGCCCCGGCTTCATCGATGATCTGAGCGATCTTTTTCAGCAGAATCTTTTCCGTGACGATGACGAGCTTTTTAGCTGGCTTGGACATGTTGGTTAACTCCTTAAACTATGTATATCGATCTACTTGGTCTGCCCAGTCAAGGGAGTGCTGACAGACCGCCACCCGTCTGTAATTACTTGCCGCCGATCGCCTGAGCTAAACCGATGAAGAACGGTATGCATATCCCAATCGCAATTGGTGTACCGACGGCTGTGGATGCGCCTATATAGGCGGAGGGATTAGCTGACGGAATACCAGCTCGCAATGTTGGTGGTCCTGAGATGTCTGAACTAGAGGAGGCAATAACAGCCAAGACCACTACGCCGCCCATGCTGAAGTTCATGGTGTAGTGGGCAATCATGCCGAGACCGAAGGCAATTAGCCCATGAATAAACGGCCCCACAATACTATACACAACATACCATTGAGCCACCTTACGCAGTTCGCCAATCCTTGACCAAGCCTCCATACCCATGACCAGCATCAAGATCGAAAGCAAGCCGCGAAAAGCGGGATCATAGAAGGTTGTATAGACACGTTCTGGTCTAGTCAAAATGCCAAGAGCGAGCCCTAACAACATTGCCGATAGAGCCGAACCTTGAAGACTTTCCTTGATAATTGGCCATATCTTGACCCGATTATCTGCATCATCCTTCTGCTGACTGAGATACTCCTGTCGGCTACTAGGATAATCCTGATCAGCAGGATAATCACCAGATGCAACAAGCTGATTGCTCAAAGACTTCTGCGTGGTAGAGGCGACACTATTCTTCTTCTTGTTGATGTAAATGTTGGCAATAACGATCGCAGTTACGAGTGCGGGGATATCCATGAAGGGATAGAGTGCACCAGCCCATGGTTCAAATGGAACTTTTTGTTCTTCGAGAAGTGTCAGGGCGGCCGCCATAGTAGAGCCACTCACCGCACCAAACAATCCCCCAGTCGCAATCGCATCAACGGTTTTGACCTTCGGCAGCTTAGCCAATGTATAACGCGCGATGAAGACTATTAAAATCCCGATGATTACAGCAAACACTATGGGTAACACCATATCCGTCAGGTTGGAATTGCGGATCGCAATTCCACCAGTCAGACCGATTTTGATAAGCAGCATGAAGACGATGATCGTACAAATCGACTCTGGAATTACTAATTCACTGCCGAGAGCGGCAATGACCATCCCACCAATCAAGAAGCCGAGTGTTGGGGACTGCAACTGAACACCAAAGTCCTTTATGAAAGTAGTCAAGAAATCCATCTAGCTAATCCTCCTCAATTTTAGATAATTTAATCAAATAACGTTACTACTCAGCTTAAATAGAAGATGACCGTATATGGCTTAAAATCATATTCATCAAAGCTTTCAGATGTTCAACATCAAAAACTATATTCTCAATAGTTCTAAGTTATTGAGAATACTAAGCTCTACTTCTAAAGTAAGAATCTTCGCAACCACTATATATAGTGTTTATGCTAAAGCTAAACGATACTGGTAGAGTTCTTTTTGACCTGAGTAGTAACCAAATAACCAATAAATATATGTAAATCAGTATCAGATTGGATCAATCGATACTGGTCTTATATCAAGACATAAAATGGCTGTGCTATTTTGTGTTCTTCTTTTTTATTAAGTAGGCAAGCATAATTAAAACCAAAAGCCAAAAAGCTGTAGCGCACGCTGCGCGTGCGCTACAGCTTTTTAAGTTTTAAGGTTTTTTTTGCCCACACACTTAGTTATCGCCA
>JARCMB010000412.1 GCA_030248825.1 Pseudanabaenaceae cyanobacterium MP8IB2.15
AGGAAGTTGTTTTCATTTCAATTTGCCAGTCTATTCACCAAAAACTAGCTTAATCACTGACAGCTAAATCCTCTATGACGAGATCTGAGGGGATACAGCACATGCCGTATCCCATGTAAGCAATTATTAGCGTGAAGCTACAGGCTCTTTCGCTAAGAATTGCTCTAGTTCGGTGAGAGCATCAGCATCAACCTTAGTCTGCATCGGACAGAACTTCGGCCCACACATAGAGCAAAACTCAGCCGTTTTATAGATATCCGCAGGTAAGGTTTCATCGTGATATTCTTTAGCACGTTCAGGGTCGAGCGATAACTCAAACTGGCGATTCCAATCAAAGTTATATCGAGCCTTAGAAAGCTCGTCATCACGATCTCTGGCTCCAGGACGATGCCGCGCAATATCTGCCGCATGAGCTGCAATCTTATAGGCAATCAATCCATTTCGCACATCTTCGGCATTGGGAAGTCCTAAGTGCTCTTTCGGCGTGACGTAACACAGCATTGCTGTGCCATACCAACCCGCCATCGCCGCCCCGATCGCCGAGGTGATGTGGTCATAGCCAGGCGCAATATCTGTTACCAGTGGGCCTAAAACATAGAAAGGAGCTTCGGAGCATTCTTCCATTTGCTTCCGCACGTTGAACTCAATTTGATCCATCGGCACATGTCCAGGGCCTTCAACCATCACTTGGATGTCATGTTCCCACGCCCGACGAGTTAGTTGTCCCAATGTCTTGAGTTCAGCTAACTGAGCGGCATCGGAAGCATCATGCTGACAACCTGGGCGGAGGGAGTCGCCTAGACTAAATGAGACATCATGTTTTTTGAAAATCTCAATAATGTCATCGAAATGAGTATAGAGCGGATTTTGCTTGTGATGATGTAGCATCCAACGTGCCAGAATGCCGCCGCCACGAGATACAATCCCTGTGATTCGATCGCGGACTAAAGGCAAATGCTCGATCAAAATACCTGCGTGGATAGTTTGATAATCAACTCCTTGCAGAGCGTGCTTTTCGATAATGTGAAGGAAGTCGTCAGGCGTGAGGTTCTCGACATTGCCATGCACACTTTCTAAGGCCTGATAGATTGGCACAGTTCCAATTGGCACGGGTGAAGCATTGATGATCGCGGTGCGAATGGTATCGAGATTCCCACCACCAGTGGACAAGTCCATCACGGTGTCAGCCCCGTATTTTACTGCCAGATTTAGCTTGGCAACTTCTTCGCTCAAGTCAGAAACATTTGGTGAAGCACCGATGTTGGCATTCACCTTGCATCGAGAAGCAATCCCAATCATCATCGGTTCGAGATTGGTGTGATTTTTGTTGGCTGGAATAATCGCTCGACCGCGTGCGACTTCAGCGCGCACTAATTCAACGGGTAGATTTTCTCGCCACGCCACATATTGCATTTCTTCAGTGATGTCGCCTTGACGGGCACAGTGCATCTGCGTCCCACGATAAGCCCCACGTCGCACCAAAGTTTTTTGGGCGGCATTTTCATTAGTCATGTAAGTCCCTCTATAAGTTGCTTTCCTACGCCGATTTGAGCCGGATCAGGTTCCAAGGATTTTATCTCAGCCTGGCTTATCCCAGACACTCCTAGCGTTCTCAGTATCTTAACATTGTCTCTGTGCGCCACACTACAATTTAATACCATCTTCACGCTTGTCACGTTGCCAACCTGACAGTAGATGTATGAGGTAATCTCCTTGTAGGTAGGGTTCATATTTCTGAATGCAGTCTGCGCTTTGAAAAGAAAAGTCAGGGATCTGTCAGTCTTGTCTACTTGGGTTGAGATCACCGATTTGTTTGATGATGCGATGAATGTTTGCACTTTGGATAGAAAAAGACTTGTCCGTCAAAATGGACAAAGCGCGAAATCTTAAATCAATACTTCGGACAAATTTTTTAACGAGGATACAAGCCTTACAGAACAAAGATTCTAGAAATTCCTTATTTAATTGGCTGTTAGCGAATTAGCTGAGTAGGCTTTAAATAATAAACTGAGACAATGTTCTATATGGGGCAAGTAATACAATCATTAGAAACTGTCCGAGGTATTGTTAAATGGCGTATTTTATCAACTGAAGAATGGCTGAAATTGGGCTGACCTAGCCAAAGACTTACCACCCTACTCAACCATATTTTGGCATTACAAGCAGTTTAAATGGACACAACTGGACTCGAACCAGTGACCCCTACCATGTCAAGGTAGTGCTCTAACCAACTGAGCTATGCGTCCTTTAAGTCAGGAAATATATCATAGCAGGTCTGGGTTATGCTTAGAAACAGTCTAGAAAAATTTTTTGTGTTGACAGCATGGCAGCAACATTAGCGTCACCTTTAGTATTTCCGATTGCCGCCGTAGTAGGGCAAGAGGCGATTAAAACAGCATTACTTTTAGCCGCAGTCGATCCTGGGTTGGGGGGAGTGGCGATCGCAGGACGCAGAGGTACAGCCAAATCCGTCTTGGCTAGGGGCATACATGCCTTGTTGCCACCGATCGAAGTCGTGACTGATTCCCTCAGCAACTGTGACCCCACCAAACCTGAAACTTGGGAAGATGGGCTGATCGATCGAATTTCTCTAACTAACGGGCAAGAGCCAGAGACAAAGGTAATTCCTGCGCCGTTTATCCAGATTCCATTGGGCGCGACTGAAGATCGGCTACTGGGATCGGTAGATGTGGCGAAGTCGATTCAGCAGGGACAAACAGTATTTCAGCCTGGACTGTTGGCAGAGGCGAATCGTGGCGTGTTGTATGTCGATGAGATCAATCTGCTGGACATTCAGATCTCAAATTTGCTGCTCGCCGCTTTGGGTAGTGGCTATAACCAGATCGAACGGGAAGGCATCAGCTTTCAGCATCCATGTCAGCCTTTGTTAATCGCCACCTACAACCCCGAAGAAGGGAATCTTAGCGACCATTTATTAGACCGAATTGCGATCGCGCTTTCTGCCGATGCCGTCCTCGGTTTAGATCAGCGGGTTGAAGCCGTCGATCTGGCGATTGCTTATGCCAATTCTTCCGAGAGTTTTTTGGCGCAGTATGAGGAAGATTTGGAGAATCTGCGAACCCAAATTCTTTTAGCAAGAGAGTGGTTAAAGGATGTCAAGATCAGTTCGGCGCAAATCAACTATTTGGTGAGTGAAGCAATTCGCGGCGGCGTGAAGGGACATCGCGCCGAGTTGTTTGCGGTCAGAGTGGCAAAAGCTCATGCTGCTTTGGATGGAAGGAGTAAGGTTGATGCTGAAGATTTGCGTAAAGCGGTTGAGTTGGTAATTGTGCCTCGATCGATCATGCCGCCCGACCAACCACAGCAAAATCCCCCACCGCCGCCACCGCCAGATAATTCTGAGCAACAACAAGATCCAGAAGATGAAGAGAAAGAAGAAGAGGAGGAAGACGACGAACCCGAAGAAGATCGAGATCCGCCCAGTCTGCCCGAAGAGTTTGTATTTGATACCGAAGGCGTGATTCTCGATCCATCTGTGATGTATTTCGCCCAAATGATGAAACGACAGGGGAAATCGGGAGCGCGGAGCCTAGTTTATTCCCAAGAAAGAGGTCGCTATATCAAGCCTGTATTACCTCAAGGCAAAGGCGATCGAATTGCGGTCGATGCCACCCTGAGAGCTTGTGCGCCATATCAAAAAGGTCGAAGAGAAAGAAATAAGATTCCCGCTTTAGCTGGGATTCCCGATCGACGTGTGTTTGTTGAGCAAATTGACATTCGGGCGAAAAAGCTGGCACGTAAAGCTGGGGCTTTAATTATATTTGTCGTGGATGCTTCTGGGTCGATGGCTTTGAATCGGATGCAATCAGCCAAGGGAGCCGTGTTACGCCTGCTCACCGAAGCTTATCAAAACCGCGATCAGGTTTCGCTGATCCCATTTCGAGGTGAACGTGCCGAGGTGCTTTTACCGCCAACTAGATCGATCGAAGCGGCAAAAAGGAGATTGGATTTGCTCCCTTGTGGCGGTGGTTCGCCCTTGGCACATGGTTTAACGCAAGCGGTGCGGGTTGGGGTCAACGCTCAAGCTTCGGGTGATATCGGTCAGGTGATGATCGTCGCAATTACGGATGGCAGAGGCAATATTCCCCTGTCTCGATCTCTGGGTGAACCGATCGATCCAGATATCAAACCCGATATCAAAGCTGAGTTGTTGGATGTGGCAAAAAAGATTCGATCGCTCGGCTTATCTCTGCTCGTAATTGATACGGAGAATAAGTTCGTCTCGACAGGCTTTGCCAAGGAACTCGCGCTCAATGCCAGTGGCAAATATTATCACCTCCCTAAAGCTACAGACGAGGCAATCGCAGGCTTAACCCGTAATGCGATCAGCGATATGAGAAACTGATTAACTCTCAGGTTTGTCTGCTGCCTCACTCTGAATTTACAGTGTGATTAGCGATACGCTGAAATAGTTTGCTTCTTTTGTGGATTGAAAGTTACTTTTGTCAGATTATTATTCCTAATGAAGTCCTCTAAAACCGCTTGAATTACAGGCACACTTACAGCATTACCAAACTGCTTGTATGCTGCACCATCTAATGGATGAACAATATAAGAGTCCTGAAAACCTTGCAATCTTGCACATTCACGAGGCGTTATTCGTCTGGGACGACCATCTTGAATTACGCCCAGTCTGTTTGCGTCAGATGATGTGAGTGTTATAGAAATACTCTCTGGATCGAGAAATTTAAACACCTCAAAAGACATATTTCCACTCACAGGATTATATTTACCATTCACTTCTTTAAGATATTTTTTGTTAATGAGTGAATGAATAATATTTTCGATATTCTCATGATCGAAAAATGTCTTAATTTGTTCTAGAGTTAAACTTTTCCCATCTTGGTGAATGCCGAATTCCTTAAGTCTTCTATTAGAAATTAAGGCATCCATGAATTCACGTTCATCCTTTGTGCACTTACCTTTAATTCCCAAATCCCAAGAATGAATAGAATTACCTCCACGAAAATCAATAAGACGAACTCCATGAAGCTTTTCAAATTGACCGTCAACAGAATCAAAGAGTTGCTGTTCAAAGTCTTGTGAGAGGTAATAGTCTTTTGAAACCTTTTTTTCCAAAATATGTTTGACTTTAACTACTGAGTAAGTATCATCAAAAGTACTTAGCTGATCTAGCTGTTTTTTAAAAGTATGGGAATCAGTAGCACCTCTATCTGAACTAAGTGTAATCGTTGGCTTTTTACCAAGCAACCCCAATATATATATGCGAACTCGATTCTGTGGTACACCAAATTTACTGCTGTTGAGTAAAAGATAATGTACTCCATAGCCAAGTTGTTCTAGTGACCTAATAATTGTTTTAAAGGTTCTGCCCTGATCGTGGCTTGTCAGACCACGAACATTCTCAAGCATAAAGCCTTGTGGGTTATGTTTTTTTAACAGTCTTTCGATTTCAAAAAAGAGTGTTCCTCTTGTTTCTCCAAATCCTTGTTGTTTACCTGCATAAGAGAAAGGTTGGCAAGGAAAGCCAGCCAGCATAAAATCAAAGTCAGGTATTAGATCGATTCCTCGGATATCTCCAGTAGGTTGATCATCAAAGTTTAGTCTATAGGTCTCAATAGCTCTTTTATCAATTTCAGAGCTAAGTACACATTTTGATTCAATTCCAAAAGCATCACATGCCTGCTGAAAACCGAGCCGCATTCCACCAATACCTGAAAAAAGATCGATAAAACGAATCACATCAAACTCTCACGCAAAAAATCAGCTAAAATATCAAACTCACTATCGGAATAGGCAACTGTACAATCACTATGCTGGCAAATTGTAGAGATAGCAGCAGAGCGTTGGAAATTTCCAGCTCCATCAATGATATAGGCTATTTTGTGACCAGCAGCGTTGACAAGAGTTTTCCTAGCGGCTGCCTGTCCTGCTTTTC
>JARCMB010000070.1 GCA_030248825.1 Pseudanabaenaceae cyanobacterium MP8IB2.15
AGAGGTGGAAAGACAGTTAGAACGTCATCCACGCCGCTTATTGACCGAAAAGGCAATCGCTAATTTCGGCTTGGTTGTCGTGGTCGATAATCTCAAAACTGCGGCAGATTTATCGAATCTATTTGCCCCTGAACATCTGGAATTAGAAGTCGAGGAACCTTGGGAATTGCTGGAATCGATCCGTCATGCTGGGGCAATCTTTATGGGGCATGATACCCCCGAAGCTGTGGGCGACTACCTAGCGGGACCAAATCACACCTTACCGACTTCTGGTGCTGCTCGCTATGCGTCACCCTTGAGTGTGGAAACTTTTATGAAACATTCCAGCATTGTGCAGTACAGCAATGCTGCGCTTAGGGATGTGTCTGAGGCAGTCGCGGCACTTACAAATGCTGAAGGTTTACCATCTCATAACGACTCAGTTCAGGTCAGGCTAAAAGATATGTAATCAGGTTAAGCGATCGCGATGCCTGACCATTGCACTTGGGGCGATTTACCGATATTTGTTGGATTCTCTAAAACATTCCGACGATAAGAATGAAAGTATTCGGGAGTTTGAAGGGTGCAATAGGGGGCGATCGAAAGTTGCTCGATCGAAACTCCAATTTCTACTAGTTGCTGTTGCTGGACGGCACGGAGATCTAAACGGTAGCGATCGAGTTGAGGATCGGGTGAAATTCCTGTTGCGACCTTAATTGAAGCCAATACCAGATCGGCGACCTGTTGCGATACTTGGTATGACTCACCTGAGATCGCTGGGCCTAAGGCGATCCGTAAATCGGCTAAATTACTACCTCGATCGACAAACCGTTCGATCGTTTTGCCGATAATTCCTGCTGCCGTGCCGCGCCATCCTGCATGGACTGCCGCTACCGAGCCGATCGAGCGATCGCCAATCAAAACTGGGACGCAATCAGCACTACAAACCCACGCCGAGGCATCATGGCAGACTCGCCCCGAAATCCAAATCCCATCAGCTTCGGGTAGTTGATCCAATGGGTCATATTCCGTATGCTCTAACACGCGATCGCCATGAACTTGCTTTATCCGATAAACTTGACCGCTCTGATAAAACCGCATCTGCAAATCCACAGGCATTTGAGTATACGATCGAGTAAAAAAGCCATGCCGCCATTCTGTGAGTAAATCGCAGGTTAAAAATCCGCCTTCGTGCCAATGCCAACCTTCGATCGAATCTTGGTTTGATTTCATGTCCGTACATTCTCCCCGCTAACTATGACTCTTTGAGTAACCAGAACCCTTCAAAATGCTCGATCTCTGGGTCTTTTTGAATTGCCAGAAAATGGATGCCTTGAGCGCGTTGCTTCGCCGTTTCAAAAGCTTTTCCTTCGGCGATCGATTTACCGTCTTTCGCGGCTTGGAGGTTAGTCAAAATCCAGCGATCGCCTGCTCCAGCATCCAATAGCAACTGCATTCGATCGATCGCATTACTCTCAAACCGCAAGAACACAGGATCGACACCAGACATCCACGCGGCGAGGGGCAATGCTCTAGCAGAGACAATAATCAAGCCAGGGATCGCCAGATCTGGCTCTAACTGTGGCATGGTAAACACTTCGCCAAAGTCCATCGACCATGCCGCCGCCGAGGTGAGATCGTTAGCAGGTAAAGATACTGAGAGCCATCGATCGCCGATCAAAGCATCAGGTAAAGGCTGTGGTTGTAACTTCTCCACTTGCAAGGGTAAAGGCTGGGGATCGGCGATCTGAAATCCTGACATCTGCGGGTAAACCGACTGCATCCGTTCTTGCAGCCATGACTCTAAGGCAAAAACGTGACGCGAGGCCTGCGGTGACAGCCCTGCTTGCTTGCAACCTCGTGTGATGATATTGCTCATGGCAGCTCGTAAAAAGCGAACTTTCTGGGGAGTCTTGCCTGATGCTTCGATCGCCGCACTTAGCTCGTTGGCAAGCCAAGTAGAGTTAACCTCTGCTGCTGGGCATTGTTGCACCCACTCAAACGATCGATCGCTATTACACACCAACAATTCCCAAATCCGCTTCTGATTCTCATCTAAAACTGGACGAGAATAAAAATCCAACTCCCAAATTACAGCCATAAACTCAGCACAACGATCGATTATTAATGAATCCTACACCTATTTCACTCTGAGCTATTTGAGGATTCTAGACAAAAGCTAACAGCTTCGCCTCTGAATCTTTTCGATCTGAAAACAATATTGCCAAATCGAACACCACCATTGATGGAGTGTAATCAGTTACATAAGAATTTTCAATATTAAAGCCATTAAACATAACTTAAACTTAACAGACTTCCGTGAATTGATTCTTCCAAAATGCAGGAGATAGTGATGGCAAAGTCCCCAAATCAAATATTAAGTCAGCCAATTGTTTGGATCGAACGCAATCTGATCGTGCGGGCTTTAGAGTTAGTCCAAGATCTGATCGTAATCTCTCTGTGTATTGGCTTGTTTGGGGTGATGGTACTTCAGCTCAAAGCGATGTTCGTGTCGTTGCTTTTCTCATCAGATTTCCATTTTCATGACATCACTGCCGATATTTTGTTCGTGCTCATTTTGGTTGAGTTGTTTCGATTATTGATTATCTACTTGCAAGAACACCGTGTTTCGATTGGTGTGGCTGTGGAAGTTTCGATCGTGTCTGTACTGAGAGAAGTAATCGTGCGTGGTGTATTGGAAACTTCTTGGGTGCAGGTCTTGGTAACTGGTAGCTTTCTCTTGGTATTAGCAGTGCTTCTGTTGGTTAGAGTCTGGATTCCGCCAACGTTTGAGGGCATAGATCCTGAGACTCGAATCGTCCAAGTTCATAATTCACACAATGAAGTATCGAAAAATTAACAGATAGGACGTAGGAGATTTCCTTTAAAGAATCTACCTAGCCCCCTGCTCCACTTCGACAAGCTCAGGGCATCGCAATTCTGGGGAGTCTGAAATCAAAGTCCCCAGAATAGGGGATTTAGGGGCTGTTCGGAATGGGTAATTTTTTTACCAGAAACCGCCGCAGCGATTAAACCCAATAATTAAACAAGCAGGGGCAATTCATGAATTGTCCCTATTGGCATGGATTTTGATTTCTTTCTCGTTACAACAGTTGAGCAGCTATTCACTCGATCGTAAATCTCTCTTAAGGTATGGATGGTTCTATTTTTCTCAGGTTATATTAAAACTATTATTAAAACATTATTAAGTTTGCTTTCTTTGAACAGGATAAACACTAAAGTTTTTTATTAAGTTTTGTACCGTAATCAATCAATTCATTCAGCGAATCAAACGTTAGTAGCTCACAGTGTACTGATTAAAGTCATCTGTTTAAAAATCAACCTGAAGCTACCTCTAATTGGTGGATTTTGGCGGATTAAATTATGAAAATCTTACTAGTAGAAGACGACCGCGCAACTCATATAATGCTCAAGAATGTCCTCAATGAGCAGCAATATAGTGTTGAGATTGCGACAGATGGTAGCTCGGCCCTAGATTTGGCGGAGCAATTTGAATATGACCTCGTACTACTTGATGTTGGTATTCCTGAATTGGATGGCATTAGCGTGTGTCGGCAGCTTCGTATCCAAGGTTCCCAGATCCCGATTTTGTTATTAACGGCAAGAGATGGCACAAACGATCGAATTGTCGGTTTAGATGCTGGGGCAGATGACTACATGGTCAAGCCATTCCACCTGCCAGAACTGATGGCTCGAATTCGGGCGTTATTGCGGCGGAATAAAACAGTGACTGGATCGATTGTGAAATGGGAGAACTTACAACTTGACTATGCCGTAAATCAGATTTGCTATGACGGACAAGTATTACGCTTAACACCTAAAGAGTATGGGATTTTAGAACTGTTCTTGCTCAATCCCGATCGCACTTTTAGTCGTGCTGCTTTGATCGATCGACTTTGGGATTTCGATGAGCCACCAACCGAGAGCGCGATCAGTAGCCATATTAAAGCGATCAGGCAAAAGCTCAGGGTAGCAGGGGCTAGGCATGATTTGATTAAAACGATCTATGGCTTTGGTTATCGTCTCCATTCGCCAGAGACTGACATTTCTCCTGCACTCAATCCCTTTGGAGATCGAGAAGATTTCGATCGGACTGACCCCACGTTTCGATCGGAGGAAGTGGCGGCTGAGACATTTATGTTAGAGCTTTGGCAGCAGTTCAAAGATTCATTTCATACCCAAATAGACTTATTAGACCAAGCGATCGCCGCATTAGAGCAAGGCAATTTGACTGCAGACTTCCGCCAAGAAGTAAGACAGACGGCACATAAATTAGTCGGATCGTTTGGGATCTATGGATTTCCACATACTTCTATACTGGCCCGACAGATTGAGGATTTATTCAGTCCAGACATTTATCTGGCGAGTTCTGAAGTCAAACAGATTGGACAACTAGTTGCTGATATGAAACAAGAACTCAAACAGGAACCATTATTTGCCAACAGTCAATTTGAGCAACAACGCCAAGTCACGGAATTATCCGAACGCATCAAACGATCTGTGAATTTACAAGATATCTTGCAGACTACGGTTAACGAAGTGCGGCAGTTCCTGCAAGTCGATCGATCGATCGTTCTCCAATTTTCATCCGACTGGAACGGTAAAGTTTTAGTTGAATCGGTAGGAGCAGAATGGGAATCGATTTTATCAACCCAAATCTTCGATCCTTGCGTTGCGACAATCTTTGTCAAATCCTTTAAGCAATGTCAAGTGATCGCAAAATCTGATATCCATAATTTCGGGGTCAGCCCTTGTTATACCGAACTATTTGCAAAGTTTCAAGTTAAAGCAAATTTGGTAGTTCCAATCCTTGACGGGGAAGAATTGTGGGGCTTACTGATTGCTCACAGTTGCTCGACAAGGCGTGAATGGAAGACTTTAGAGGCTGAATTCGTCAGGCATTTAGCCAGTCAGGTCAGCATTGCTATTGAGCAAGCAGGTCTATTTGAACAGGTGCAAACTGAACTAGGTCAGCGCAGGCAATCTGAACTGACTCTGCAACAAACTAATCTCGAATTAGAGCAGTGTGTGACCGAACATACTGCCGAATTGAGACAAGTAAACAATCGCTTACTCGAAGCATTATCAGATCAACAACAAACCCAGCTAATTTTGCTAGAACAGGCTCAAATGCTAAATCTGGCGCATGATGCAATTATTACCTATGACCTCAATCATACGATCACTTTCTGGAATGATGGCGCAAGGTTGATGTATGGCTGGGAAAAAGCGGATGCGCTAGGTAAAAATATTCATACTCTCCTTCAACCTCAATTCCCAAAATCTCTAGCAGAGATTAACGCTGAATTCCAATCACAAGGATATTGGCATGGTGAATTGATCGATACGCACCGAGATGGGAGAAAGATGATCGTGGATAGCCAATGGGTCATGCAAAAAGATGAGATCGGCAGACCGATTAAGGTCTTAGAGATTAACAATACCCTCGAAAAAATAGAAGGATTCGATCGAGAGTTGGCAATTAAGGAGTTTTCCT
>JARCMB010000413.1 GCA_030248825.1 Pseudanabaenaceae cyanobacterium MP8IB2.15
AGCTTGAAAAAATTGTGGGACTGAAGCCTAAGAAATTCTATGCAGAAACAATTCAAAAATCTCTATGAATTCAACTTGTCCCCGTAATGGCAGTAAAGGTAAATTAGTACCATTACAGACACTCAAAAGCTTGCTGATTCACGAAGCCCTAGAACAAATTCATCCTGAGTTCATTTATTGCTTTTGTGAGAGCGTTGATTGTTCAGTTGTCTATTTCTCAGAACAGCAGCAAGTTTTTACCACTTTGCAAAGAAATTCTCAATTAAATGTCATGATTATTCTTACTATGCAAAATCTTAGCCTTCAAGACAAGTCTAGTAACTTAACCCTAATAGAGTAAACAATGGAACTAACAGATTTTTTAAGAATAGCCCATCCAGCGATCGCCGTCACCGTAGTATTTCCAATTATTGGCATGGTGCTAAATATGGCTTGGCAAACTCGACAACGCCGGCTTAAATCTCAAGACGGAAGTACGTCCAAAATTCCACCATCGGTAGGGCTGGAACATGTCAAGTTGGGGAAAGTACTATCTGGAGCCGTAGTTAGCATTAGTTTATTGGGAATGCTGCACCCTACGGTTAAATATATTCTAAAAAATGATTTAGTTAATAAAGACTTTACTCAGGTTTTAATTCTTGCCCTTTTATTTATTGCCACAATCGCCTCTCTAGTATTTCTATATATTGCCCGTGAGCGACTATGGCTGGGCATATTTGCCACCTTAACTGGCATGGGGGTAGTCTTAATTGGCTTCCAAGATAATGTATTTAAGCGTGAGGGATTTGGTGCCATCTTTCGCCGTGATAACGAGTGGATGGTTTCCCATTTTTACTTTGGCATGATCGCCACTATGCTCATGATTTTTTCCCTAGCAATTATCCAAGATATTTATCAAGATCGGCAAAATCGTTGGCGCACAGTCCATGTCATTCTCAACTCTATCGCCACTTTATTTTTCATTGGACAAGGCATGACGGGAGCTAGAGATTTACTGGAAATTCCTTTGAGTTGGCAGGAACCCTTCGTTTATAGCTGTAATTTTGATAAAAAGGTCTGCAAAGCTAGCTTAGAAAATCCTGTTTTTGTGGGGAGTCAAATTGGAACGAAACCTAGAATCCCTAAAACTTAAATCTCTAGAACTTAATTTGGAGTGTTAGACTTATGAATTCAACAAAAATGCATCGCAAGCCTTGCTCCATGCTGCTTTTGCTCTAGTGAATCGTTTGCCATCCGTCGAATAACCCGTACAAAATCACGATCTGCACTGAAAGCTAAAATCGGCAACAGGATTGGCGCTAGAAAGCGTGGCTTGGGAGCAAGTTCCCACCAAATCATCACCTCAGATCCTGTACCCACAGACATAACCTTCCAGCCTCCGAGCATTGTACTGGCTGGGAAGGGAAAGTCTGGTGCCTCGGCAGCAAAGCGCATCGTAAACGAATGACCTGGCTCGAATTCAATACATTCTTCAGCCCAACATCTGTCAGATTTGTCAGTACAGCGTCGTACAGCACCAACCCCAGGCAACTTACTATCGAGAATCTCTGATCTAACCAGCGACGGCATATAGTTCTGAATATCACCCATACGCTCGATCGCATCCCACATAGCTGCGGCAGGTGCCTCGGTACGCACAATCAGACAGTGTCGATACAGTGCCTGATTTTTTGCTCGGTGGGCGCGATCGATCCCCCAGATCTGCCAGCAGCCAAAGACTAAAACTACCCCAGCAACTATGAGCACCATCTCTACTCCAGTCAGGGAAAGCAGATTAGAGAATAGCAGCAGCCCTACTAAAGAAGTAATCACCCAGAGAAAATCGCCAACACTGGCATAGAGAGCACGCCAAGTCACCAACCGCGATCGCGTGGACTGATGGATCAGATCGACCGCAAAGAGCAACAACCCAAAGCCCAGCAATCGCAAAAGCAAGGGTGCTTGTACGCCAAGGAGAATCCCAGTAAAAACAGGCTTGGCAAGCATCAGCAGCCCACAGGTAGCAGAAAAAACAGCATTCGCAAGTAACGCGATTCGCAAAGGGCGGGTATTATTCATGGCAAACTCTAACTATTTTTTTGTAAACTAAGTTGACATGAGTAATATTAAAGGCGAACACTTCCCTATGTCAACCAAGTTTACAATGCGAGGAATTCCAATGGCCGATAGCCAGTCCTTGAAACTGCTATTTGCCGCTACCGACCTCCACGACCAATTTACTGAGTTTATAGCTGAACATCTTCGCCTGAGAGGTTTTGATGACATCTCTCCTTCTATGCTTCATTTCTTTAGCGCCCTCGATTGCGGTATTAACTATGGAGCCGAGATCGCTCGCCGTTTGAAGGTGTCTCGACAAATGGTAGCTAAAACAGTCAAGGAGCTTTGTCGAGCAGGTTATCTGGAACAGACAGAAGGATTTGGCAAACAGAAGCAGATTCTGTTTACCGAAAAAGGGGAGCATCTCATGTCTGCGGCGAGATTGGCACTAGCCAACCTCGATCGGGTATTTATCGAGCACTTCAGCGAAGCGGTGGTAGAAGAAATAACTGCTCGACTACAGACGTTGAGGGAAGTATTAATTGCAGTCACCCCTAGAACAAATTAACCAGCCCACTGCTCCACCTTGGTCAGTCGGGGTTGAAAGTCTTGCTCATAAACAAGTGACGATCGAACTTCCCACACTTCTCGTTCTAGGGGTGAATCATTCGATCGACGCAGACTTTCAATACAGCTAATTCGAGAGGAAGCCCCCGTAAATACCAGCGATAACAACTCGCTCGATCTCGATCGGAAAATTCCTCATTCAAACGATCTCGCCTGCACCTTTCAAACCAAAGCCTAATAATTTTGTCGCGATTGTAATAAGGGACGAGCTTTTCAAGTTCGCGCAATGACAGTTTTGAGAAGAAATCGCTACCTTTTGGAACTTTAAGGGCTGCCCATTTCCCGAATGGGGCATTAACTCCTTCGCGTGCGAGTTCCGAAATCTTGGGCGCACCAAACCCGCCCAAAACCATAGCTCCTTCGATCGGTCGATCGATCCCTCCTAGAACGACATCGGTATCTCGTGGTTGCATCTTCACCAAATCAGTTGGATTTCTTCTACACACAACATTTAAGCGGTTGCCTCATGGTGATCACTTTTTTCGATCTTACGCACTCTAAAAAATCCACATCTCTACTGAAAAGGGGACTGCACATTTCCACTAAAAGCGTACTGTCAGATTACCCCTATTTAAACTTATTGAATTAGAAAACTCATGCCCCCCCAAAAACTTTTACCAAGAAATTGGGTCTAAAGCCCCGCCGTTCTAGGCGGCTTTTTCTTCGCATCCTGCAATACTCATAGCCAACCTCTCAGGGCAAGGAACGCAAAAACTCTCGCACGATATCCGTTTTTGTTCGTTTTGTTTTC
>JARCMB010000006.1 GCA_030248825.1 Pseudanabaenaceae cyanobacterium MP8IB2.15
GCATCGCATCTTAGTCGAAATGCTATTTTGCCGTCCAGGACAATGGCGACACCAAACCGCCCCAGGCGAATTCACCTCACTGTGGCTGTTACTAAAAAGCATCATCAAACCCAGAGCCTTATTTGGCAGTAAACGCGAAGTCAACGCCCTCGCCATCCGCCAAAGCTGACAAGCTAAAAATCTAGGCAAGCATGTCGATCGATTCGTCACACCATTCAATCCAATCTTGTTCAAACCGAATGCCCCGCCGCAGGGTGAGGTAGGCATATTTAACTTGAATATCGGTGCAGTTTAGATTCCCCTCACACATTTGTCGATCGATCTCTTGATAAACCGCCAATCTTTCGGCATGAAGCTGTCGCTGGCGGGTTATTTCTTTGACCAGTACCTCAGGCGCAACTAAATAACCCGCAAACACTTTTACCATTAGCTCATCTTTACTAGCTTCAGGTTGGCAGGGCTGGGAAATCCACTCTTTGAGGCGAGTTTGCCCCAGATCGGTTAAAGAAAACAGCTTTTTGTTGGGACGACCTGACTGTTCGATCGCTTCGGCCGCGATCCAATTTTGCGACTCAAGTTTGGTTAATTCGCGGTAGATCTGCTGGTGGGTAGCTTGCCAGAAAAATCCTACAGATCCATCGAATGCTTTTGCGAGGTCATAACCGCTTTTTGGGCAGTCAGAGAGAGACACTAAGATGGCATAGGCGATCGACATAAATTTTTGCCTGAATTTTACTTGGATTTTACTTGTATTTGGCTTATATTTTACTTGACATATTCACTTTATTGAATATACTATATCCGATATAATCAACTACTTGCATATCCAAATATTTGATTATATTAATCCTTCAGCTTATTCGGGAAAAAATCTATGACTACTTCTACACGCTTAACTCAGTCTGACCTAAATCGTGACTTAACTTGGGGAAATGCGATCGCCCAGCCCGCTCAAGAATTTGCCCCCACCGAACTTAAATTAGTCGAGGGAAAAATCCCCACAGGCTTACGCGGTTCACTCTATCGCAACGGCCCAGCCCGACTAGAACGTGGTGGTCAACCGATAGGACATTGGTTTGATGGCGATGGCGCAATTTTAGGTGTCCATTTCACTGATGCAGGCGCGACGGGTGTATATCGCTATGTCCAAACCGCAGGCTATGCCGCAGAAGAAAAGGCAGGCAAATTGCTCTATGGCGGCTATGGCATGACTACTCCTGGCCCAATTTGGCAAAGCTTTGGCAAAGGTCTCAAAAATGTGGCGAATACTTCAGTCTTGGCTCTACCCGATCGACTGCTGGCTTTGTGGGAAGGTGGACAGCCTCACGCTTTGGATTTGCGATCGCTAGAAACGCTAGGGCTTGATGATCTCGATCGATTGTCCAGCAATTCTGCCAACGGTTTACCCTACTCTGCTCACCCCAAGCGCGATCCAAACACGGGTGATATTTTCAACTTTGGTTTGACCTATGGCAAAGACGCAACTCTGCACGTTTATCGGAGCGATCGAACAGGCAAGATTCAGCAGCAAAATGCGATTAAGCTCGATGGTCTGCCGATGATTCATGATTTCGTGCTGGCGGGGAACTATCTCGTATTCTTCATCCCACCTGTACGGCTGAATCCATTCCCATTGCTAGCCAACCTCAAAAGCTACAGTGATGCGCTCGAATGGCAGCCCCAAAAAGGTACGCAGATTCTGGTGATCGATCGCCACAGCTTAGAAGTTGTGAGTCGGGGTGAAACCGGACCTTGGTATCAGTGGCATTTTGGTAATGGCTATGCCGATGTCGATGGCTCTCTGGTTGTGGATCTGGCGCGTTATGACGATTTTTATCCCACGAATCAGTATTTGAGAGAAGTCGCCACAGGCAAGACTAGCACTCAAGCGAAAGGAACGCTCTGGCAGATTCGGCTCAATCCACTATCAGGAAAGATCGTGACAATGCAACAAGCGATCGATCGAAATGTCGAATTTCCCTCTGTCAATCCGCATCAGGTCGGGCAACCCACTCGCTACACCTATCTCTCTGTGCGTCGATCGAATACTGATATTGCTAAAGAGTTATTCAATTCGATCGGGCGGTTTGACTACCACACAGGCACGCTGACCGAAGCTGACCTAGGCGAACATTGCTATCCGATGGAACCGATCTACGCCCTTGATCCTGAAAATCTCGATCGAGGCTGGATTATCACCGTCGTCTATGACAGCAAGGCGCACAGCAGCTCTGTCTGGGTGTTCGACAGCGATCGACTTGACGATCGACCCGTATGCATTTTGAGTCTACCGAGCGTGATTCCTTTTGGATTTCATGGCACTTGGAGATCGGCTTAGAAACTTTTTGAGGTTTTAGCGGAAAGCTAACTCAAGGAATGAGATTCTTTGAGTTAGCCCACATGGAGGATGCAAGATATTATTTACATATCTTAACGTTTCTCTAATGATGCTTTCAGAGGCATTTACAACAAATAAGGGTGGGAAGTATGACGGTACTCGATAAATATTTTGAGCTGAGCGATCGAGCTGTTTTTGATGAATCGGCTTTCGGAGAGCTAGTCGATCTATTTGCCGAACAAGCTGAGGTTGAGCCTTCAGGTGGCTCTAAAGTTCAAGGGAAAGTCGCTATCGCTGAGCTTTACAAAGTATTTTTCCAAATGTATAAGGGCTTGCAACGAGTTTGGACAGTCAGCAGTACCGAAACTGGTCTAGAAGCTGCCTGGGCGATCGCAGGTCAGCATCATGATGGCAAAATATTTTCGATGCAAGGCAGCCACGAAGCTCAACTCGACAGTCATGGCAAAATCTGCGCGCTCAAAGTTCGGGTTGATGGTAATGAGTCCGTCCATGTCGAATGAACTCGAACAAAATTGTGAACCAACCAAAACACATCGAGCGTTCTTTGCAGGTTTTCCCTAGATTTAGAATAAGTGTTGGTTTTGCGTCGAAAAGTTGCCTTGCGTCGCCGCATGGAAGCATTAAAAGCTTCGAGATGATTGGCATGAATTTCTTTGTCTTCAATCTCATGAGTCGTTTGGGGGTGCTCAGGAACAGGAGTTTGATATTTTTGGTGTTGACGACCAAGACGCTTTTTAGAACCCTTGTTTTTAAGTCGAACTCTCACACATGATTGGTAGTCGTTTTAGAGGACGACCAGATTTACCATTTTTGATGACTTCATGGCAAATCTCAAACAGTAAGTTGCCATAACGTCTTTCTCCATCAGTTAAAAGGCTCAAAGTGTTTGTTTGCTCAATTACCTTGGCTAAGGTGTCTAAAGCCGTTATAAACATTTGCTTGTCTTTGCGTCCACAGTGCAATTCCCACAGGAATCGACTCCCTCGTTCCATCAGTGGTGTTCTTGGCCCTGCTATTGGAGTTGCAAAACTCTCACTGTAGTATATGTCGGACAATGCATGATTGTCCGCAAACCATGAGCTTGCGTCATATATTTGGTGTGGGAATGCAATTCATTCTGATTGCAGCATGGGCAAGAATGAGAAAATAGTCCATTTGGCAACTTTTTTAGACGA
>JARCMB010000414.1 GCA_030248825.1 Pseudanabaenaceae cyanobacterium MP8IB2.15
ATCACTGAAGGTTTAGTCAATGTGCTGGCAAATCTCGATGCTTCGATCGAGCTGATTCGGGCTAGCTCTGACAGTGCCACTGCCAAGGCAGGACTACAGACCCAATTTGGGCTTTCTGCCCCCCAGTCCGATGCAATTTTGGCGATGCCCCTGCGTCGTCTCACGGGTCTAGAACGGCAGAACCTCCAAACCGAGATGACTGATTTGCGCCGCCAGATCGGATCGTTAGAAAAATTACTGGGCGATCGACGCGAACTCTTGAAGCTGATTAAAAAAGATCTGCGTGAACTGAAGAAAAAGCATGGTGATGATCGTCGATCGAGGATTGAGGCAAGGGATTCAGATTACTTCCGCCGAGGCTTCGATAGTTCTACCCCGCTAGTCGAACTGCCGCCAAGTCCAGTTAAAAGTACAGGTAAAACTCAAAAGGCAGAAGCTAAAAATCAGAAGTCACGTATCGATCGACAACCAGAATCTGCAACCGTGGTCGAGGAATTGGTGAAGCGGAACGGCAAGGTTGAGCACGATCGGAATATCCTCCTTGATATTTCAGGATCGGAACCGCCTGTGAAGGAGGTAATCGTCCAACTGACCCACAAAGGCTATGTCAAATGCCTTGATGCTGATGCCAAATTATCTAGCTCATCAGCGACTCAGAGCAATCTGGCAGAAGATCCAATTGTGGCAACTTTTAAAACTAATAACGCGCTCGATCTGATCGTGATGACTGGCTCTGGTAAAGCATTCCCGCTCGCGGTCAAGGATATTCCGCCAAGTGGGGCAAAAAGTAAGAATCCACGCGGCACACCATTGATCGCATTGTTGCCCGATGCTGCGGGCGATATCGTGTCGTATTTCCCTTGGGATAAAAACCCAGAAACTTCTGATAGCCTCGTTTTAGTCACAACTCAGGCAAAAATTAAGCGGTTGCCTCTAGCAGAATTTGCCGCAATTAATCCGCGTGGTTTAGTGGCGATCAAGGCAAAAGACGACGATCGATTGTTCTGGGCAAATCTAGTTGGGATCGATCGACATCTGGCGATCGCGACATCTGGTGGACGGATGCTGAGAATGTCGGCAAGCGAGGAACAGGTTCCTACCTTGGGACGCACGGCACTGGGTAATCAGGCATTAAGACTTCGATCGACTGAAACTCTGATCGGGGTAGCGGCACTAGATCTAGTCAATCATCCCGATACCGAATTGTTACTCGTCACCGCTCAAGGTTTTGCTAAGCGAATTATTGCCGAGCATTTACGCCTATCGCCGCGTGGCAGCATCGGTTCGCAAGCGATTAATTTTGCCGATAAGCATGACTATTTGGCAGCGATCTCGCCGATCTCAACCGACCAGACCCATATAACTTTGATCGTTACCCGCGCCAAAGACGATCCGCAAACTCGTGCTGTTCAAGTCTCGATCGATGATATTCCCCTGCAAGCAATTAACGGTCAGGGTCGATCGATCTACGAGTTAGGCGTAGAACTGACTAGGGCTGAAAAAGTTGTGCGCCTGACGATATGATTTAATCAGCCAAAATTAAGGGCGGTTTAGCTCACTGGCAACCAGCCAAACAGCTTTGCTGCTCCTCCAATCAAAGCCACAACGATCGCCACGAACACACTGCGATTGATAAATTCTTGGTTATCAAGACGTTTGTCAATACCATTAACTTTTTCTTCTAAGGTTTTGACTTGTCCTGAAAGTTTCTGATCTAAAGCTTTAATTTCACCTGAAAGCTCTGTCTGTCCAATCTCAAGCTTACTTAATTTTTGGTTAACCTCGGCAAATTGCCTGTCCATCTTTTGATTAACCTCAGCAAATTGCTTGTCCATCTTTTGATTAATCTCGGCAAATTGCTTGTCTACTCTCTGCTCAAAGCGTTGTAGAACTTCTTCTAGACTATAGGTAAGAGTAGTTGGGGTGTTTGTCATAATTAACCGACCTAAGTTGCTAGTTTTCGATCGAATTCAATAAGTTTGGTTTTATGATCGGCGACGAACTGGTCGAAACTGATTGGAGATCGACCCAGAATTTTTTCGAGATCGGATGTAATATCGCCACCGTAACCTGCCTTGAAAGTCGCAGGATCATTAACGAGATTTTGACAAACGAGCGTGCCGATGTTGCCTGTTGCACCAGTAATCAATACCAGATCATTAGTTTGAGTCATGGGTATAATTTTCTACTGCTGTCTTTATTTTCCGTGAAATCAAGATAACATGTCGATGTGGTCTGGTAATTGATCTATTCATGGTTTAAGCATTTGTTGAATTGTTGATAACGGCAAAAACAATTGTAAAGACGCATCTTCTAGGATCACAAAGCCATAACGCAAATAGTAATTTCTGGCATTTTCATCCTTTGCATCTACAAACAAGCCAATCCCTCCTGCATTTTCTGCAACAGAGACTGCACGCTGCATTGCCTCGATCATCAAAATTCCCCCAATCCCTTTTCGCTGGGAGTCTATGCTCACAGCCAATCTTGCCAGTTTTACGCCAGGAACTTTAGTCGGGTATTTCTTCGCGAATTTCAAAGGTAGCTGCTCTACACGCACTTCACATAGTGTCAACGTAAAGAAACCAATCACAATCTCCTGTTGTCCTGTATCCACTAGAACAAAAGTTCGAGAAACTCCCTTTTGGTTATGTTGTCTTGCTGTCTGTTGCAGAAATTGATTTAATGCATCATTACCACAGTCAAACAGATCGCGGTCATGACTCTGATCTAGTAATTCAATGACTCTCACTGAAAAATGCCCTATGTTGTGCCAAAGCCGTTTTTAATTTCTCATTCGGGGGGGGCGGGTTCTCAATCAGACTAAACACCGCATCAGCATCCCTCATAGATAGTGTTAGAACTCGCTCATCGTCAATTACTTTTTTTGCCTCATTCAGGGCTGCCTGAATCATAAACTGATTTAATGTAGCACCTGATAATTGCGCTGCCCTTTGTAGCGTCTCTTGAATAGCCGTAGAAATTCTTGCTGTCACGCGAACTGTAGTTTCATGATTTTTAGGCATCATTG
>JARCMB010000415.1 GCA_030248825.1 Pseudanabaenaceae cyanobacterium MP8IB2.15
CTCTAAAATATAGTCGTGATATAACTCCAATAGCAAAGGGTAGGTAACATCGACCTTTAATTCGCGTAAATCTTGAAAGGCAACCTTAAGATCTTGATCTTGCTCAGCGCCGATCGCCATCGCACAAAAATAATTCGCAAAAGTACGAATTTCCTTTACAAGAGTCTCTACGCCTTCTTGTGAGACTTTTTGCGATCGCGAATATTCTTTAAATACCTCATACACACCTCCCAAGTTTGGAATACTACCCGTTTTTACAGTTAGGTAATGTCGCATGAATCCATCAAAATGGATGCTATAAGCCTCTTGTCCAAATTCCACTTCCATTGGTCGCCAATACTTTTCATAAAGGCGAGTTTGTAGATCTGGCTCTAATCCCATCAAAATGTAGTTGCGAATCAGATCCGCCTGACTGAGTTCACGCCCAGTAGAGTTCATGCTCTCAAAAATAAGCTGTGGATTGTCTTGATCGCGATTGAGAGCAATATCTACAACTACCAGTTTTGACAGTCCTTTACATAACGTTTCGAGGTTGTCATGACAATCATTAATTAAGGACTCAAACAAATTAAAATTTTTGACTACACTAAGAGAATGTTGCCTTTGTTGATCGCTATCTTCAAGAATATTTATGAGTGATTCTTTGTCAGTCTGCGAGAGAATGAGCTTGAAATGCATCTCGCCAGATTCTTCTGGATTTAATAAGTAGTAATTACGTAATTTGCGTCGCGAGAATCCATCCATCAGTTCAGTGTCACCGAGAGCATTAGCTAGAGCCGTAATTAGCAATGTAACCGTTGTTAAGCGCTGCTGTCCATCAATTACGAGAAGTTGAGACTGGCTAGTAACGTGATATATTCCCTTTTCGATATAGACAATTGAGCCAACAAAGTGAGCAGAAATAGTATCATCTGAACCTGAACGCCATATGTCATCCCACATTTGCCGACATTCTTTCTCAGTCCATGAGTAAGTACGCTGATAGATTGGGATCATGAACTGAGGAGATTTCTTGATAAATGCTAGTAAATTGGCTTCAGTAGCTTTCATGTGGTAGTTATAGTGTTTACTTAATTCTAATTGAAACAATACTGATTAGAACGATTCTTAACTAAGAGCTTGCAGCATTCTCGATAAGGCAAAGAGGATAGGGTGCGAGTAAAATTTAATGTGCTTTTTAGTCAAGGTTATAGTTATTTTACAAGTAATAAAAGTAATAAACAAGTAATAAAATGGAAATTCGCAACTTTAAGATAATACTTTGAACTACTTGGCAGCCTTTTTGACAAATTCGATATGGTAAGTCATAACCCGACTTCTACTTTGAGATCTTTTCAATCTATTGTGCCCTCAGTGGTGACATCTTCTAGAGCTGCACAAGCATCTTGGAAGTCTTCTTGCTCTTGTTTTTGTTTGGTATTGAGAAACTGGAAGAAGTCAATCACCTCAACAATCACTGGGTCAGATACGTTATCTAGTTCTTGAATTAACATTTCTTTGAGGGTCATCGTTTATCTCCTTTAGTCTTAATGATGTATTACGACAAGAATTCCAGAGTGTTTTTTATCGATTCTGACGAATTTTTCTGCAACAAGGCAAGTAATCTTCGTAAGGTCTCTCCAATTGGTAAATGCCTCGCTACAATAATTCCAAAATGCTCTTGCTCAGTTGACACATAGTTATTGTGCAACAAAACAAAATCTCTTACGTTGAAGCTGAACAAGCAGCGTTGCTGTGAGGTTGCATACTCTAACTGATCGAGATCGCTATAGCCTTTTCGATCCATTTCCTGTATATGGATTGCATCATAGCCACGCTTGCGTAATGCTGAAGCAAGATCGAAATGCACGTCCTCGTCCAAGAGCAATTTGACTTTTGTCATGACAGGCTTGCTGCTTTTGGATGAACTTTTGCCTGACTCTTCCAATATTCCAGATCTGAGGATTCTGCCAAATCTTTTTCTACTTCTTCTTGATGGTCGAAGTAATATGCTAGTGCAGAATGAACTTGTGAAGGTCGCAGGTGGGAAAGTGAACTCAAAATTTCATCTACGCTCATACCCAATTGATAATAGCCTGCAATGCTACGCACACTAACTCGTGTACCCGAAATAATTGGACTCCCTCCAGCGATCGAAGGATCAAAAGAAATGTAAGGATAGATGGTTGCAGTAATGCTCATAATATTTAGACTAAGCTCCTTGTCATGACTCAATTATCTCTACTTAGATTTTGCCGCGATCGAAGCCGCACATTGCTTACCAGAGAGCGTTGCGCCTTCCATACTGTCGATGTAGTCTTGCATCGTGTAACTACCTGCGAGGAAGAAATTATCGATCGGCGTAGATTGGCTAGGGCGATAGACATCCATTCCAGGGGCTTCGCGATAGAGCGACTGAGCCAACTTCACCACACTCGACCAGATCACAGTCATTGTGCGGGAAGAAGGGAGGATGTCATGCACTTGCTTCAGTGTATGCGCCACGATCGATTCATTGCTCTCTGCCACAAATGGATCGCCAGGGGTCAGCACTAGTTGCAAAAGCGAACCTTCTCCATCTTTTTTGTAATGCGTTGGACTGGTAATCGCTAGATCGGCAAAGGTTGAGAAGTCCACACCCACGGCATAGAGCAGATTATCAAGATCTGTCACCCAACCATCAAACCGCAATTGTACAGTCACAACTGGCACGGCATCAAGTTGATAGATGTTGTCGAATAGTGACCACTGCCTCCACTTCGCGGGGATGATTCTTTTTACGCCTGGGATATCTACAGCACAAACATAAACATCAGCCGTGACGATTTCCTCTTCTTCGCCTTTACCGACAATCAAGCCTGTGACTCGCGTATCATCCCGATCACCCTCAAATAGAATTTCTCTTACACCTCGGCGCAAATGGATTTTACCGCCATGACTCTCAATATAATTCACAATCGGTTGATGTAAAAATTCATCGGGTGAGCCTTCTAGCATTCTCAACACCGAGGCTTCGGTCTTTGTGGCAAAAAACTGAAAGATCGTCAGCATACAACGCGCTGAGATATTCTCGCAGTCGATAAATCCCAAACCATAGGCGATCGCATCCCACATCGTGTCAATACTATTTTGCGAACCACCATGAGAGCGGAACCAATCGGCAAAACTAATCTTATCGAGTTTGCGAATCATCCTCATCGCGCCTTCAGGATCGACCAAGGCTCGGACTATTGGACTCGTACCGAGGGCGATCGCATTTTGGAGTTTATCGATTGGCGAAAGTTGGCTAGTGGTGAAAAATGCTTTAAGTCCGTGAAATGGCGCACCACCAAAGCCGCGAAAATCCAGTTCACCAGTTCTGCCACCAACATTGATAAAAGTATGGGTGTGTTCTTTGAGCAGCAGATGTTCGATCGCGCCGACTTTTGCCATTAACCCAAACAAGTTGTAGTAGCAACCAAAAAAGACGTGCAGCCCCATTTCGATATGATTGCCGTCAGGATCTAGCCAACTGCCAACTTTGCCACCGACAAAGGGGCGCGACTCAAAAATTTCGACTTCATAGCCTCGATCGCATAGCTCAACGGCGGTCGTCATTCCCGCTAATCCTGACCCGATAATTACTGCACGCATGTGTTGAATCTTTGACTTTTAACTTTACTTGTATAATCTTAACGTGTTGTAATCTTTGACTGAGAAAATTAACCATGAGTTTAGGCAGACGAAAGCTTTTAATTAGTTTAGGTATTGGAGCTGGAGCAGCTTTGGCGGGCGGAGTTTTTGCCAAATTGGGATCGGGGAAATCGATCGAAGCGACGACGGTTAATCCCAGCCAGACTTCTACCCCAACTTCAGCGTACTCAGCCCAAGCTGAATCTTCGGTGATTAGTGCTGGCTCTAAGCCATCTTTACGGTTTGTGGGAATCGCAGACACGGGTACAGGCGATTGGGGGCAATATGCTGTTGCCGA
>JARCMB010000071.1 GCA_030248825.1 Pseudanabaenaceae cyanobacterium MP8IB2.15
GATTAAATCACCGATAATCGCCTTATCATCCTCATGTTCGGGTAGTGGAGCCATAATCTCTAACATGCCCTGACTGTAATTGATCCGCGTCCCCCGTCTTTCGCCCAGTTCTACTAGGATGTCCTCATACATCTGCCAACTCACATCTCTGATCAGTAATTGCTTTCCAGAGGGAACGACTAACTGCCTCAGTGCTACCTGCATATCACAACCTCAGGAAATACTAGTGGTTCATTGAGGGTTTGGTGCATCGTGCCTAAGATTGATTGGAGATAAGCGCGTAACAATTGGAACTTGCTCAAATTCGGTTGATAAGTACCATCAGTTTCTGGCTCAAACAGTCTGCCAGTAAATAATTCAGGATCGATCGCAGGATCAAGTAAAACAATCCCTTTTTCTGGCTCCAGCCAAGGGAAGAGTCCTGCGGGGAGGTCGCCTTGGAGAATATTCCCGATTCGATCGCGGCAAGCTCTAGTATTGATGCCACGGTTTTGTAATTGATGCATCAGACCAGTGAAACTCACAGCATTTTGGAGATTGAGACGGCACATTTCTTGGAGGAGGAAATAATCGGAATACTGCTGACGTGCAACGTTGAGCAGATGACGATAGAGTGGTGCTACTGCCAAACCATCAGCCACGATCGAATCTGGCAAAGGCGTAATTTTCTGCAGATTCGGCAGCTTTTGTTCTAGCCAACTAGTGATGAATGGAATTGCCATCGTGCCACCAATCTGCCAGACCTCAGTGATATCTTCGGTCGAAATCCCAGAGTTACTCAGCAGATCGTTAAGTTGATGATTGAGACTTTGGCGGAATGGCAAAAACACCTGACTTTCGAGTTCGCGGCGCAATACGATCAGAGGTAGTCCATTCACTTCTGCCATCCATTGCTCGCTTTGGGGTCGATTGGATAGTTCTAATTTTAACTGCTCGGCAACATCGAGCAATTTTTCGCCCACAGTTGAAGTTAATAGATATTGCTGCAACAGGGCGCGGTTTGCGGGGTCAGAATGACTTGGCGCAGGTAGTTCCAGATGTTCGAGGTTGCAAGCATCTCGCTCTGGGTTAGTAATCAGTCGCCAATGAGGATAGAGCAACTGCGTCACAATATCTTGATCGATCCCCGCCCCAGCATAGTCAAAACTGCGGTAGTTAAGATCGGAGCGTTTGATGCCATCAGGATTGCCTTTGATCAGTAACAAGCTGGTTGTGACAGTTCCAGAGTCGATCGCTAAGGTAATCTGCTGTGGAGATCGATTGGCATGAATCAGCGTGAGTAAAGGCGCGATCGACTGCTCCGCGATCATCACCTGTTCCGCTTGGCTGACTAAGCCAGCATGAAGCACTGCCTCTCTGAGATTGAGCGCGTAGGTATCTGACCATTCGGGTGGATGCCCCAAAATTACACCACTCAGGTTAGCCAAAATTGCTTCAGCATCAGGTAAATCTTGATGGGTTGCTGATTTGATTTCGAGCAAAAGCTGTTTTACCACTGCCATTACCCACCGCAGCGTAATTTTTTGCGTGCCATGCCATTGCACTACTGGCTGCCATGAATTGATCCCGTTGTAGGGTAAGCCCAGCTTGAGTAAATGCTTGAAACCAGAGATGTATTTGGGCGATTTGCCACTACTAGAACCATTACCATTCCCAGTTCGCGGCAAAACTTGTGGATCTTCGATCGAATCTGTTGGTAAATCAGGCGATAAAGTCAGCGTAATCGTTGATTCGACAGGATCGCCACTATTTTCTTCAGGCACAAACACGGCAACGCTCTTCAAGGTTGGAGATCGATCGAATGAGAGTGGATAAATTTCTCCTGTATTGGCATTGAGGATGCTGGCACGGATTGCGGTACTACCAAAATCTACGCCTAAAAACCAAGTGTCGTCGATCTGGTAATTCAGTGGTTTCGGTACAGTTGGGATGGCTGGAGTAGGAATCGCCGCGACTTGAAGATCGATCGAGATATTGACTTCAACGCTATCGACATCGAGGAAATTGGTATTACTCTCAGCTTCACTCTCTGCTTCCAAAAAGCTGATAAAGCTAGTAGTTTCAGGATTATCTCTAGGTGAATTGAGACCGCCAGTATCCCAACCTAAATCACTTACTGACATACCTGTGGGCGTTTCAGCATTGGCAATAAATTCTTCCCATGAAGGCTCGGTATCGGCAAACTCAGTTAACTGCTTCTCGACTTGGGATAAAGGCTCATCCTCAACTGGGTCAGAGTCATCTTCCCAAGAAGTTCGATCGGCAAACTTGGTCAATCTGGCATCTTCGATCGCAATCAACAATTCATCAGAAAGGACATCTTCTTCAAGGTCTCGATCATCAGTCTCAAGATCTAATGGAGGATTTTGATTAAGCTCCATCTGCACGTCTGCTTGAGTAAACAAGGGTGACTCCAAATCGCCCAAAAGCATATTTAAATCATCGTTATCGGCAAATCCTTGGAGAACTGTTTCAAATTCTTCGACCAGTCGCAAGTCAGGCAACGAGACATGATCATCTGAATCTAAGTCTAGATCTAGGCTCTCCATTAAATCTAATAGTTCTCGATCGAAAGATGCTTCTGACGAGCTTAAAACGGTTTCAACTTCAGGTGAAGCAGTCTGAGTGTCCTTAGTGGGTGGCTCTAGCAGTAATGTGTCAGCATCGGAATCGACTGATTCAGAAATATCTGTAGAAACGAGATCGGGACTAATACTAGGAAATTCAGCAAAAAACTCATCTAATTCATCCTGATCTGTTGCAGAATCGTCAAGGGAATGATCGGAAGTTGATTCACTAAATAGAGATTCAGGGTCTTCGACAATATCAGGAATCATCGCCAAATCAATTCCTAAATCAGACACTAAATTAGAGGATGAGATGTCCTCATGCGTCTCGACTTCAACATCTTCTACTGGTGGAGTTAATTCGATCGTTTCACTTGCCTCACCAACGATACGATCTAAAAATGAATCAATAAATAAGTCCTCATCACCTGCAAAATCACTCTGTTCAGGGATATCGGCAAATAGAGCTTCAACATCTTCAACAATTTCGGGAATTTCAGCGAGCTGATCTAGTTGTAAATCTGTTACTTGTGACTTTGCGATCGAAGGATTTTCTTCGCCTACTTGTGCTGATGGATTCGATCGAACATCGTTCTGAGAAAAGGGAGTATTCCGAATCATCAGTTCGAGGTTGGATGCAATCAAAGGGCTAAGCCCCAACCCAGCATCTAGGTTTTCGAGGTCAGCCGTCAGGTCTTTGAGCACACTATTATCATCCACCCAATCCATCCGACTAACCGATTCCACATCTGGGAGGAGGATGAGTGATTCATCCGAGTTGCGGGCATCATCAGCCGCATTAATCCCAATTAGATCGATCAAGTCTTCAGCCCCAGCTTCCGAGACAGGAATTGAGTCGATGTCGGAGATCCCTTCGGCAGGGAGCTGATCTTCTTCTGGCCAGGATGATAACGTTTCTCGATCGACTGATGATTCTGAGAACGAACTACCGATCATCGCCTCAGATTCAGATTTGCTTTCTAGCCAAGCTAAGAGGTCGAGGTCTTCGTCAACACTACCGATCGATTCTTGAGATGATTGCGGCTCAGATTTTTGGTCTAACCACGCCAAGAGTTCGGGGTCTTCGTCAAGAGGTTCAGGCGTTTCTCGATCGGGGATTCTGTAGTCGGCGAGCAGAGTAATGGCATCGGGATCGAAGTCTGGATCGACATCAAGATCATTAAAATCATCCGATCTAAATCTGAATCTATCTTCAGGATCGAGCTGAGTGGGGCTTTCTGTTTCAGATGCTTCGCCACTTTCCATCTCCATCAAAAAGTTACTGAAGTCCTCTTCTTGGCTTCGATCGAGTAGGAGTCGATCGATATAAACATCAGGGCTTGAAACTGGGGCTTCTGATTCTGTATATGAACTGAGGATAGGTTCTGGTGTTTCTAATTCTGGCGGCAAAGCTACTTCTGGAGCCAAATCAAGGCTGGGTGATTCTAGCTCTGATTCTGGCATTGAAAGTCCTTGCAGTTCCCCAAACCAGTCAAGCGGATCGGGGCTATCCTCCTCCAGTGCTGGAGCCAAATCCTGGGGGGATGGCATCACCTCCTGAATGCTAGTTAATTCTTCTGCGTCTAAACTGCCAGCAATCAAACTCTCAAGCAATTCTTCATCCAAACTCTCGACCGATTCTGACACAGGTGGTTCGATCGAATTGTCAGCTTCGGCGATCTGCGGTTCAAGTTCAGGTTCGATCGATGGCAGCACCCCAATCTGATGATGGATGCGATCTACTAGGCTGTCGAGTAATGCCTCCCCAGTTAGTTCTTTATCGTGCATCTGGTCAAAATGCTCTGATATAGAAACTTGATGCCCCTGAATATTATGTTCCAAGGACTGGAAAGTGGACGTGAACATGGCATCTAAAGCCAGCAAAAAACGATCGGTCTGCTGCTTAATCTTTTCGATCAATTCCTGCTCGATCGCATTGGCAACAACTGAAGTCGTCGATGGCAAAGAGTTTTGTGGCTGACTAGCTAGGGTCTGAGCCAGTTCCTCGGCAACCTCTTGGCGGATCTCATGCTTGATTCGATCTCGCACATAGCTGTCTAAAGACTGGATTGAGCTTTCGATCGAAGCGGTATGGTCAGCATTGCGTTCAAATACTGCTCGATCGCGAGATGCCTCGGTTTTAAACTGCTCTAAAAGCAATTGGCGATCTTGCTCTAGCCTGACAATCTCTTGGCGCAGATTTTGCTTTTGTCGATCGAGTTCTTGGAGTTCCCCACTAGCTTGAGATCGATTTTGTGACTCGATCAAATTCCTCAGATTGGCACTGACTTCGCCAACGATCAAAGCCCGTTCGACGGCTAGGGTTTGTGACATGGTTTGGCGCACGATCGCCGCAATCTCCTCGGCTCCAAGCGTAGTTGCGGGGTCAGATATTCGATTAGCCATGTCACTTATCTCCTTGATCGAGTCGGCAGTTGGAACTGATAATACTTGAGGCAATACTTGAGGTAATTTAGGCGAGTGGGTAAAAGTTGGCAGTTGGATGGCTACGGGTGGAACTGGTCGATCGGGTCGATCGGCAAATGGATCGGCGATCCGATCTGCCAATCGAACTAGTTTTGCGACTAGCGGTGGCTCGAATTGCATTTGTTTCTGCTGGGATTGAATTTGCCCGATCAAAAATTCGCATTCTCGCTGCAACTCCTCAAATTCTTCAGGATCTTGGGTATGCTCTAGTCCAGATCTCAGATGTTTTAGTTGTTTCCTCTGACCAATCAGTTGCCCCGACAACACCCTAGCTGCCGAACCAATGGGGCGACTGAGCAAACTATTTATTTCTATGACTAAATCACGCATCTGAGCTGTTGACATAAAGTTTTCCACACAAATCCGACTAATCTAAAATTCGATCATCAAATTCTTGCAGACAATATGACATATTCTTTTGAATTCGCCACTGTTTTTTGTAATTTCTTAGAAAACAAATTATGACAGCAGCGTTAAACCTGATGTCCAACTACTGATGTCCAACTGATATCTAGGCACAAAGCCTTTGTATTCGCGGTAAAAAGTAATCACCAGCCTGTGGTACAAGCCCAGTACCCAAAGAAACTAACCAGAAAAAGCTACACAGATCCTACAGGTGTGCTAAAAACCGAGAGTTTTTATCTTGAATCTATCTACAACCATAACTTAATCTGAAACATTTCCGACTAATGTGGATGAAAATGAGCATAAATTTGTTGAGCAAGCTTAGCACCGATGCCTGGAGTGTTGGCAATCTGCTCGATCGTGGCTTGACGCACGTACTCCACCGAGTGGAATTTAGCGAGTAATTGCTTTTGGCGATGATGCCCTAAACCAGGAATTTGGTCGAGGTGCGATCGATGCATTCTTTGACTACGCTTCTTGCGGTGGAAAGTAATGGCAAATCGGTGGGCTTCATCTCGCAGTCGGCGTAAAAGTTGCACACCAGAATCTTCAGGATCGGTATCTAGCGGTTTAGATTGACCTGGTAAAAATATTTCCTCGCGTTTTTTCGCCAAACTAATTACATTGAGCCGATCCGCCAATCCCAAATTCTCAATCACCGCCATCACTGCCGAAAGTTGTCCCTTGCCACCATCGATCATCACCAGATCGGGGAAATCCCGATCTTGGCATAGTACCGCTAATGCCTCTGGATCTTGGTTGGCATATTTCCTAAACCTTCTCCCAATCACTTCAGCCAGACTGGCAAAGTCATCAGAATGTCCCGTCATAATTTCAGGGTTACGGATTTTGTAATGGCGATAGTGTTGATTCGCAGGTAAGCCATCAATAAACACGACCTGACTAGCAACAGCATCAGAACCTTGAATATGGGAGATGTCATAACCTTCGATCCGATGCGGTAGATCGGATAAATCGAGCATCGCGGTCAATCCTTCTAGGCTTTGAGTATTTCGATCGACTTGTTTTTGTACTCTAGCGAGTTCATATTGAGCATTACGTTCCACCATCTCAATCAGTTCGGCTTTGAGTTGGCGTTGTGGCGTGGAAATATTCACCTTCCTGCCTCGCTTTTGACTCAACCACGCACTGAGGATTTCGGCTTCGGGCAATTCTAATTGGGTATGAATCTCCGCAGGGATTTCGACTGGTTCACAACCTTGATAATGACTCTCTAGTACCCGTTGTAAGATCATGTCGGGCGTATCGCTCTGGCTGTCTGCGGTGAATGCCAAACGACCAACTAACCGCCCCGCCCGAATCTGAAATAGTTGAATGCAAGCACGGTTCTCGTCACTGGCTAAAGCGATCGCATCGCGGCTAATCGTATCGTCGGGGAGAGAGACTTTTTGATCGGCTCCCAAAGTTTTGAGTGTATTAATCTGGTCACGCACGATTGCGGCTTTCTCAAAATCCAAATCAGCCGCCGCAATATCCATTTTCTCAGTCAGGGTATCAGTTAGTTCCTTCGTGCGCCCTTGGAAGATCATCGCCACCTTTTGCATCGTCTTGTGATATTCCTCTGGGCTAATTAGTCGCTGGCACACACCTGGGCATAATCCCATATCGTAATTCAGACAAGGACGATCTTTAAATATCGGTTTCGGGCGTTGCTTTAACGGGAAGATGCGCTTGATTATGCCCAATGTCCGACGCAAGGCATGAGTATCGACATAAGGCCCATAACATCGATCTTTGGCACTTGGTTGGGTACGGCGGCGGGTGATAAAGATGCGTGGATAGTCATCTGACCAAGTAATGCAGACGTAAGGATATTTCTTGTCGTCTTTGAGCAGGACGTTGTAGTAGGGCTGGTACTGCTTGATCAGATTATCTTCTAAGGCGAGGGCTTCGGCTTCGGTATCAGTGACGATAAACTCAATCTCGTTTACTAACTGCACCATCATCGCAATCCGAGGCGAGAGATCCTGACTGCTGCGAAAATAGGAGCGGACTCGATTTCTTAAACTCTTAGATTTGCCAATATAGAGCGTTTGGTCGTTTCGATCGCGCATCATATACACACCAGGCTCCAGAGGAATCTCTTTTAGCCTTGTTTGCAGTTTTTCTGGATTTTGGAGCAAGCTCAATGACATTTAATTTATCGCAATTTGCAGTTACTTGAAGATTCGGATTTGTGGCAACGATTAGAAGCTAAGGTGATTTCGAGAAATATAGAGATCGATACATTTGCTGACGTGATGTTGCTACTACACCCTACCGAGAGCTTGCACATACCTAACATACATTCCAGTCTAAGTCGAAATTAACTATTTTCCCCGCATACCCCTATTATGTCTCCAAAATTAGGTAGTCCTAAACCTGTGAGGATACGTTGTAGTGGTGAATGAAAAGCCAAATAACTCCAAAATGGTTTTCCAACTTTTTCGAGAATGAAAGGGTCTTTGTGCCCTCGATCGCAATATACTCTAAACCAGTAATGGCAAAATTTCCGTAGTAAAGCTAAATGTTCGAGCAAACCTTTAACTTCTCTTTCCTGATGAATGAACTTATGGAGCAAAGCATAGAGCATTAAGGTTGGTTTCAGACCAGCTAAACGTCTCTCCCAATCAATCACGCTTTTCTTTGACACATCAAATGTACGACTTATCGCGTTGAGACTCATCCCTTTAGTTCTTGCCTTGAGAATCTCAATGATCCGACTCAGTGGTGTTCCTAGCCCTGCTATTGGAGTTACAAAACTCTCACCGTA
>JARCMB010000416.1 GCA_030248825.1 Pseudanabaenaceae cyanobacterium MP8IB2.15
CGAAGTCCCGCTTGAAATGAATCACCGAATCCAGCAAACTTTTCGTATAAGGATGTTGAGGATGGCGCAAAATCTGCTCAGTTATGCCCGTCTCCACGATCGAACCTTCATACATCACGGCAATTCGATCGCAATATTGACCGATCAGTCCCAGATCGTGGGTAATTAACAACAGCGACATGCCACGACGATGTCGCAGTAAAGTTAGCTCTTGTAGGATCTCAGCCGCAACGGTCACATCTAAGCTCGTAGTTGGCTCGTCAGCAATTAACAACGGTGGATCGAGTAGCAGAGACAGGGCAATCGCCACTCTTTGCCTCATGCCACCACTAAATTCGTGCGGATACTGACGGGCGCGTTCGGGGTCAATTCTCACAGCTCTGAATGTTTCGTAAAGTTTGAGCTTTGCTTGCTTACGTGAAAGTCGGGGTTGATGCGATCGAAGTACTTCCAAACCATGTGCTTCGATCGACATAAGTGGGTCTAACCGCGTCATCGGATCTTGAAAGATCAATGCCACCTGTTCACCACGATAATGCTGCAATGCTCGACCAGAGAGTTCTAGCACCGACCGATCTTGAATGCTGATTTTGCCGTGAATTGTCGATCGATCTGGCAGAAGGTTAATGATCGATCGACCGATCGTAGACTTCCCCGAACCACTTTCGCCAATCAAGCCCAGACTTTCACCCGCATCCAAATGCAAACTCACCCGATCCACCGCAGGCAGCGATGAAGCAGCGTAAGTAACCGTCAAATCCTCAATTTCTAACAGCATCTAGAGAAACCAGCCGTAGCTGTGCAAACCTTTGCCAAGTAAGTTTACACCCAGATAGCAAGTCCAGACTACAACCAGACCCGCACTGGCGATAATCGCAGGTTTACGTCCCTGCCACCCTTTAGTGATGCGTGAATGCAGGTAAGCGGCAAATACCAGCCAGGCAATCAGCGACCAAGTTTCCTTAGGGTCCCAACTCCAGTAAGAACCCCAGGCTTCGTTTGCCCACACGCCACCCGCGATGATGCCAATGGTCAGCAATGGGAAGCCCAAGCCAATCATCCGATAGCTAAGGTTGTCGAGCGTTTCACCCATAGATAAGCGGCGCAGCGATAGAGGTTCGATCGAACTAGGAGCTTCTAAGAGCAAGGTCGTTGTGCCGTTATGGTTTGCGCCATTAGTAGATCCATTCGCTTCAAATTTCAGCTTTTCCGTGTCGATCGACTGATTTTTATGCCAACGAATTGAATTACCATTACTCGCAGCCAGACCCAGAGAATTTCCCTGCAAAACCACTTCCTCGCCGCGTGTCACGAATAAGAAGGCGATCGCCAGCAAACATCCCACCATCAATGCGGCATAGCTCAGCAACATCACCGTGACGTGCATCATCAACCAGTTGGATTTGAGGGCGGGAACGAGTGGTTCTGCGCCTTGCATATTCGGCGGCAATGTCAGCGCCGCAAAAGCGGTAATCCCCATTGCCACAGGTGAGGTGAATGCCCCAATCAAGTGTTTACCATTGATATTGCGGCTACCCATACTCTCGGCCAGCAAATGCACAACCGCGATCCCCCAAGCCAAGAAAAACAGAGACTCGTAAAGATTACTCAACGGAAAGTATCCCGCATCGATCCAACGCGCCCCCAGTAAAGCTGTGATCATCAGTGCCGCGATCGACATTCCAGCCGTACCGATCGATTTTAACCAGTCGATCGAAGGGAAAGCTGCACCGACCCAGTACACCAGCATCGTGATGAATAGAACCGCAAAGGTGGCATTATCGAGTAAATTTTGGAGAGCAACGAGTTGCATATCTTGTTCTTATAGGGATGCTTAAATTTTTTAACTATGACTTAATTTTACTCACACTTATCAACTAAACATTGGTCAGTTAAATCTGTTTCAACGTAGCATAGAGTAGCGGTGGTTCAGAGATATTGTCCAAACAAATGACTCAAACAATTACCCAAAAGAAAGACCTCTATGAACTTGACTATCTTCTCTGGACGCAAGAGATGGTAGCCAAGTTAAAAGCTAGGGACTTTAACGATTTAGACATAGATAACCTGATCGAGGAGATTGAAGACTTGGGGCGATCTCAAAAACAAGAGGCATTAAGCCGCTTAGCTACCTTGCTAGAGCACTTACTCAAGCGAATCTATGTCGATCTGCCGCAAGAATATAACGGATGGGAGCGCACAATCAGGGAGCAACGCCGACAGATTAAACGCGCGATCAAAGTATCTCCTAGCCTTGTTCCATACTTCAACCAGATTTTTGACGATGCCTTTAATGATGCACTTGATGAAGTTAGAAGTGAAAAAGGCTACAACTCTGTTAATTTTCCTGATGTATGGAATTTTAGCCGCGAACTTGATGCAATTTTAAGTACAAATTTCTGGGAACTAGATTAACCGCGATCGACATCCAACATTTAGCAATCGCCTTCATGCCAAAAAACATCATCCAAAATCGCATTGACATCACGACTAAATCGCCACGCATCGGGAAACTCCACAGAGCTATATCCTGATTCGGCTCTGACTTCTGCTAAAGCTCCATCAAAAGCTCGATCGAAGATTTCAGGCAAATAGTTTTTGAGGCTGGGTGAGTCTTCCAACACTGACTTGATTTTTCGGCGTTGTTCTCTAATCGTGCGTTCCCAGCCGTTGCA
>JARCMB010000417.1 GCA_030248825.1 Pseudanabaenaceae cyanobacterium MP8IB2.15
AATCCTACTCTAGGTCACAAGGAAAATCCAAATGTATGCAAGCTTATAGGTGATTAACTTAGGAGATTTCTTTTAAAAAATCTACCTAGCCCCCTGCCCCCAATTCTGGGGGTTCAGAACGGGTAATTTTTTTTCCAGAAACCGCCTTAAGCTTGATTAGTGTTTATAAATTGGCACTTTAACCACATTAGATATTACAACTGGTACCGAAACACGGAAAGCAAGGTTAAATTAGTAATACTCAATTCAGTTGGCAGGTAGCGATGAGCAAGAGTCAGGGAGATTTTTCATTTCAGGTCAAGGGCTTGGAATCTCTGGTGGATGAGGTTAAACAACTGTTGAATATCGAGCAATTGATCGATCTTGCCCAGAAAATGGATCGAGTTGAACGTCAGCCTGAAGATCGATCGGGTCAAGCAGGAGAAAGGGTTCAGGTTAATGTCACAACCAGAACTAGCAGTATTCCGCGTCAAAGCAATATCCCCCGTAGTAGCTCCATTCCTCGTGGTGGCACACCCGCTTCAGAGCCAATTATTACGCCGCCTGTAACTACACCCGATGCTCAAGCGCCTACCCATCCGCTCGACCAAACTGTAGGCGGACTGGGGAATACTTTGGTGCAACTGCGCGATCTAGTCGAAATCCCGCTAAAGCGACCTGATATTCTGGCAAAGTTAGGACTGGAACCACCTCGTGGCGTGTTGTTAGTTGGACCACCTGGCACGGGGAAAACCTTGACGGCTCGATCTCTAGCTCAAACTCTGGGCGTGAATTACATTGCGATCGTCGGGCCAGAGATTATGGGCAAATACTACGGTGAAGCTGAAGCAAAGCTGCGACAGGTATTTGAGAAAGCGGCAAAGTCAGCACCTTGCTTGATCTTCATTGACGAAATCGATGCGATCGCCCCCAACCGATCTGAGGTAGAAGGTGAAGTTGAGAAGCGACTCGTTGCCCAATTATTAGGGCTGATGGATGGCTTCGCCGCGACTAAAGGCGTGATCGTTCTAGCGGCAACCAATCGTCCTGATGCGATCGATCCTGCATTACGTCGCCCTGGAAGGTTCGATCGAGAGATCTTATTCACTGTTCCCGATCGCCACGCCCGCCGCGAAATCTTAGCTATTCACACCCGCCCGATGCCTTTAGCTGCGGATGTTAGCCTCACATCGATCGCCGATCAAGCTCACGGTTTTGTCGGAGCCGATCTCAAGGGTTTATGCCAGACCGCCGCTTACAAAGCGCTGCAACGTCAAGTTCCCAACCTCCAGAGCATCCCTGAAGATTTAGAAGTAACGCAAGCCGATTTCGATCGAGCGATCGAGCAAGTTTTTCCTGCGGTATTGCGATCGCTCCAAATTCAATTGCCACAAGTGCAATGGTCAGAAATTGGTGGACTAGAAGTGGTGAAGCAGACATTACGAGAAGCTGTGGCAGGAGCCTTGCTCGATCCCGAACTTTACGCTCACACCCGCGCTCGTGCGCCGCGTGGCATTGTGCTGTATGGCCCACCAGGTACGGGGAAAACTTTACTGGCAAAGGCTGTGGCAACCGAAGCCCAAGCAAATTTTATTGCGATCGCGGGGCCCGAACTCCTGACCAAATGGGTGGGCGCATCAGAGCAGGCGTTACGTCAACTTTTCTCCCAAGCGCGACAGGCATCACCCTGTGTGATTTTTATCGACGAGATCGATACGCTCGCACCAGCAAGAGGTAGCTATCAAGGCGATAGTGGCGTGAGCGATCGAGTGATCGGTCAACTACTGACGGAACTTGACGGTATCCAATCAGCCGAGGGTATCTTGTTAATTGCCGCCACAAATCGGAAGGATTCGATCGACCCAGCACTTTTGCGATCTGGCAGAATTGAGTTGCATATCAAGGTTGACTTGCCCAATGCCACCAGCAGACGCGATATCTTAGACGTTCATAACCGCGATCGACCTTTAGCAGAAGATCTAAACTTAGACGCATGGGCAGAACTGACCGAAGTCTGGAATGGAGCAGATTTAGCTTTTTTAAGCAATCGCGCTGCGATCTTTGCGATCCGTCGTCACCAATTAGACAAAAACGGCATCCTCAGTGATTTACGCATTACCACAGGTGATTTCGAGCAAGCCCTCGCTGAAATAAATCTGCAAAGAGGTTGACTGCCGTTTCTACTCAATTCGCTCTAGATCTTTCTTGGCGCTGAGTTGTCGATCGATAGTTTAAGCATCACAGATGAAATAATAAAAGTCTGAACTTCATTAGAAAATTATAGTGAATCCTTCCTGCTGAAAGTGTCGATCGCCTGTTAATACTTCGGTAATGTTCATTTGGCGCATGACAGCCATTGAGATGCAGTCAGTAAAACTGTAACCTTTGTCAGGACGATTTTCGTAGAGTGTGAATCCTAGCTGGCGTAATTCTGGTGTATAAGGAATAACTTGGATGTTTTGCTCTCGGAGCATTTGCGTACACATTACTAAGGCTTTTTGGCGCATTAAGCTGCCGCGAATAGAAGCATAGTTAAGGACTTCATCAATTACGCCATCCGTCGTCACGATGTGGTCATTTGCATATAGACGCGCGCACCTTAGTGCCAATTGATGCCACTAATCGTTTGGGAAAAGGAGGGCTATCCAATGGCAGGTATCACCGAATATTATTGCCATAATTTCTAATAGCGTTTTGGTGAACCATAAAGATAGTGGTCATGTTGCTCAGCACCATCTGTGGGCATAGTATCTAAGACTTCTTGAGGAATGTCGGAAATAAGTTCTTCGATAAACATCCAAAATGGTTTGCTCTGTTCTTGCTGGCGATGATGTTTCATTCTTGAGAGTAATAAAAAGTCAAAAATTTCTTCTATAACTATGTCTGGTGCTTGCTCGATTTCTTGGATTAGCTTTTCTCTGACAGTCATTGGATCACCTCTTTATGATTGCGATTACAACTATATTTTTTTATTGCAGTCATTCTCTCTAGATCTGCATTTGCGATCAGATATTGATGATTTACCATTTACCTCAGCTTAAATTTCAGCTCAATTTCTCGCCACTGAGAATAAAAATTGGGTTAACGGCGGCGAAAGTTTGGCGGTTACCTCGCACTTCTAAGCGATTGACGGCAGATTGGACAATTTCGACATTACGCACTTGGAGATCGGCAAAGCTTTCGGAGACACCGTATAAACCTTCTAAAGTAGCAGCCGTAGCGACAACTCTGCCACCTTCGGCTAAGCGGTGCCAGCAATATTGCAAGATCTCTTTAACCGCACGTCCGCCTTCGACAAAAATTAGATCGGGGGCTTGTTCTAATGACTCCAAGCATTCAGGCGCAGATCCGATGATGATCTCAGCGTTTTCGATCCCAAATTTCTCGCAGTTACGTTGCAATAATTCGGCGACATCTTCATCTCGTTCGATCGCAATGATTTTGCTCTGAGGGCACAGTAACCCCAGTTCGACTGGAATCGTGCCCGTACCTGCACCGATGTCCCACAGCAGATCGTGAGATCGCATCCGTAACTGCCCCAAAATCAACAGGCGCACCTCACACTTCGTCATCGGAATCCCTGGCAATCGATCGAACAGGTCATCAGGGATTCCAGGCGTGCTATATGGCCAAATTGATTCACTCATAGACTTCTCATTTTGACCAGATCGTAGCGAGAATATCTTGCGGCGCGATCGACCCGATTGGCTTTCCTGCTGGAGCTTTGACAAACTTAATTTGCTTGTGAGTATCCAAAGGCAAAAGTCGCTCTGGTTCAGTCGGCCCAAACAGAGCCACGAGAGCCATACCGACTGCGACCCCAATGTGCATCGGCC
>JARCMB010000072.1 GCA_030248825.1 Pseudanabaenaceae cyanobacterium MP8IB2.15
CTGTAAAGATTTCGATCGATCTCCGTAATTCAAAATTTGTACATACTAGCGATTAACAGTGCTGTGCCAAAAGCGAGACGGTACCACACAAATATCCAAGTGCTTTTGGTTTTGAGAAACTGCATCAAAAATGCGATCGACAGGTACGAAAACACAAAGGCAGAGATAATCCCAACTAGCAGAGGACCAAAGGCATCCATCGTTTTGAATACCTTAAGCGACTGGTAAATTGTGACGATCGCGAGGGTAGGAATACCCAACAGAAATGAAAACCTAGCAGCGGTATCTCGTTCTAGCCCCAAAAACAAAGCTGAAGTCAGGGTCGATCCAGAACGCGACACGCCTGGCACAAGTGCCAGCATTTGCCCCAATCCAATCAAAAGCCCATCGCGGATCTGCAATTTATCAAAACCACGTTGGCGCGCCCCAAACTTTTCTGCTGCACCTAGAAGTAATGCCATCACAATTGAGGCGATCGCGATTACGAGGATACTCTTCGGCAATGCATCTTTAAAGATATAACCAACGATCAAAGCAGGCAGAGACCCAACTGCAATGCCCACCAATAATTTCCACTCTTCGCGCTGCCAATCTTTGCCCTGATATGCAGCCAGTGCCCCAGTTAAAATACTGCGAATATCCGCCCAGAAATACAGGATTACTGCAAACACACTACCAAGCTGAATCGCATCAACAAAAGCTTTCTCTCCGAGTTGCTTCCAACCCATCGCCTCTGTAAAAACTAACAGGTGGGCAGTGCTACTAATTGGCAAAAACTCGGTGATACCCTGAATAATTCCCAAAATAAAGGCTTGCACGTATTCCATAATTTATCTGGTAAGACTTTTAGTCAAAAAAAGCGAAAGGCATCTTAATCTAGATGCAGAAACTGCGATAATCAACTAAGCATCATAAACGTTTATTAGTGTTAATCAGGTTATAAAAGATGGATATTGATTTCAGACCATTATTAGTGCTGGGTCCGATTGGTTTGGTTGTTCTCTGGGCTGCTTTTAATATGGGCAAAGCTATGCTCAAGGGTGAAGCCAAGCTATTTGGCAAGCGTGGTAATAATCCTTTTCAGTAAACTTACTCAGTTTTTTTTAGTGAATAGCGACAAAGTTCAGGAGTCAGGTTTCAGAGGACTAATCTGCTTTTTTGACAAATTATCCTGACTTCTGCTTCTATTTGCTGCATTCTCCCCATCAAGAATGGTAAATTCTTAAACGACCTTAAAATTGAGAGGGTGGCGTAATGTCCGTCGGTGAATACAAGCCAGGTTTAGAGGGAGTTCCTGCTACCCAATCTAATATTAGCTACGTTGATGGGTTGACTGGATTACTGGAATATCGAGGCATCCGCATCGAAGATCTATGTAAATACAGTAATTTTTTAGAGACTTCATTCCTGCTGATTTTTGGCGAATTGCCAACAATGACAGAATTCGATAGCTTTAGGCACGAAATTCTGCACCGTCGTCGGATCAAGTACCGTATCCGCGACATGATCAAGTGCTTCCCCGATCAAGCCCATCCGATGGACGCTTTGCAGGCTTGTGCAGTGGCAATGGGGATGTTTTACCCACTCAAGCGAGATTTGCATTCAGCCGACTATATTTACAATGCTGCAATTCGGCTAATTGCCAAGATCCCGACATTGGTAGCGGCTTTTCACATGATGCGTCAGGGTAATGACCCAGTGCCGCCGCGTGACGAACTTAGCTATGCTGCAAATTTCCTCTACATGTTGAATGAGGTCGAGCCCGAGCCTTTAGCAGCGCACACTTTTGACGTTTGTTTAACTTTGCACGCCGAGCATACAGTCAATGCTTCGACTTTTTGTGCCTTGGTGACGGCTTCGACCTTAAATGACCCATATGTGGTCTTAGCCTCAGCGATCGGGACTTTGGGTGGGCCGTTGCATGGTGGTGCAAATGAAGAGGTGATGCGGATGCTTGAAGAAATTGGTTCGATCGAAAACGTCAAGCCCTATCTCGATCGAAAGATGGCAAACAAAGAGAAAATTATGGGCTTCGGTCATCGGATCTACAAAGTCAAAGACCCTCGCGCTCCAGTACTCGAAGAGTTGGCAGATAAGTTGTTCGATCGATTTGGGCACGATCGTTACTATGACATTGCCAAAGAAGTAGAACGAGTAGCGACGGAAAGACTGGCAGAAAAAGGCATCTACCCTAACGTTGATTTTTATTCTGGGCTGGTGTACAAAAAACTGGGCATTCCCACAGATTTGTTTACGGCGATCTTTGCAATCGCCCGCGTCCCAGGCTGGTTAGCCCATTGGAAGGAGCAACTTGCCGATAATCGACTGTTTCGCCCTACTCAGGTCTACACTGGACTGCACGGTATTACGTACAAGTCAATTAGCGATCGCTAGATGACATTTAAGTTAAGATCGAGCCATTCTAATTTTAGGATTCTTGCTCAGCATTTAATAAAGCCATGATGACATCCGAAGAACCAATTAGCCAACGCGCCGCTATCCTAGGTACGCAAATTATCAGTAAAGCCTCTGCCCGTAGACTGGGCATCGTCACCCAGATCTGGCTGGATGTCGATCAGCGCAAGGTGATGGGTTTTAGCATTGCCGAGCGATTTCTGCCTGGAACCCCAATTGGTTTTGGCGATACCTCCTATATGTCTTTAGAGCGCATTTCTTTGCTTGGTCCTGATGCGATCTTAGTAGACGATGAGTCGGCGATCGAAGATATTCTGGTCACCGAAAAATACACAAACTTGATTGGCAACGAGGTCGTAACTGAGTCAGGCGAACTGCTGGGTAAAGTGCGCGACTTTAAATTCGACCCACTCACGGGCGATTTGTTTTACTTGATTTTGTCATCGATCGGTGCGCCGTTAGTACCTTCAGCTCTGATTAGTACCTACGAACTCGATGTCAACGAAATTATTGCCGTAGGACGCGATCGAATTATTGTCACCGAAGGCATGGAAGATCGCCTCGTCCAGCTTACCAAAGGGGTTCTAGAGCGTCTGGGCTTAGGTAAACCACCTTGGGAACAGGAATTTGAGGATGATTATCTACCGCCCCAAACGATGTCTGGCAATGCTTTGGGCACAGGGCAACGGAATAATAGTTCTTACAATAATTATCCACCTCAACGTCAGGAGCGTCCTAGCTATCGCCGCGAAGAGGTCTGGGAAGATGATGATGACAACAACTGGTCAGACGAGCGGATTCCCGTCAATCCACCACGTCGTCAAGCCCGTGCCGAGCGGATTGAACCTAGACAAGAGCCCAGACAAGAATTTCGGCAAGATCGTCCTGTTGCTCCCCAAAAAGATGAGTACTACGATGATGACGAGTACGATGACGACGAATACTATGATGACGATGAAGATTTACAAGATGCACCTCCTTTGAGATCGGCAGCCGCTCCAAGATCTGATTCTAGGAATGATTCAAACAGTCGATCGGCTGTACGACCTATTGAGCCACCTATCGAAAAATATGAGGAGAAATATGAGGACAGCTACCAAGAAGAGATCGAAAGAGAAGAACCAAAAAGCGAAGACCCAAAAAGCGAAGATAAGTACGAAGAACCCAAGCAAGAAATCAGTGATATTTGGGGTGAAGAACTAAAAATCCCTGAGAAAATCAAGCAGCCCGAAGAAGAGTTTGAAGAATTGTAATCTGAAGAAATTTCACCCAAACTTCTGATAACTAAAACACCTCAGATCGGCCAAGTTGATCTGAGGTGTTTGTTTTTTCGAGAAGTATGATCTGATTATGGTTTGGGCTGCTCTTTCACTTTCTCAGGAGACTGTTCGTTAGGCTTATCAGATTTTGGCTGGATGCCTGTCTGTGGCTTTGTGGTGGCGATTTTTTTTACTTCATCCTTAAATTCCGCAGGAGCGACATTAGTGGCATCAGCAAACAGGGCGATCGCTTCTTCTTCCTTGCCTTGTGCGCGTTTGATCTGAGCCTTACCTACGAGAGGACGAAAATCTTTGGCATTATTCTTTGCCATTTTTTCATAAACGTCTGTGGCATCGGCATAACGCTTCTCACCACGATAGAGTTCGCCCAAAATCCACATTAAAGTGCCTTTATCGACCGTATCAGCTTTGATCTTATTCGCAGTGTCGGCAGTGTCGATCGAATTCTGCAAAATCCCAATCGCGGCTTCAGGACGATTGGCTTGCAGATCGATCCCCACTAGTCGTTGGATCGCTTCGAGGTTACCAGGATCGGTAGTTAACACCTTACGGTATTCTGCCTGCGCGTTCTTTGGATCATTGAGTTGCAGGTGGGTACGAGCTAGTACGAGACGATAGACAGACTTATCAGGATTAGCCTCTGCGAGGATTTGCATTGGCTCTAGTGCCCCTTTGAGGTCACCTGACTGTAAGCGCAATTCCACCAAACCAGTCAAAGCTGTTTGGTTTTTTGGCTCCCGTTTTAGTACGGCCTCGAAGCCTTCGATTTGAATTTTGAGCCTGTCTTTTTCGGGTGTGCCAGTCGCTGCTACAGTAGCGGGTTGCGATCCTGACTGTGATGCTAATATGCTGCCGATCAACGGTGCGATCGAAATACCCAAGAATGACAGGGTAACTACGATCAAAACACCATTGACAATCCATTTGCGAGTAGAACCTTGTGCCACAATACTTACCAAACCTTTTCTAGAATGAATTATATAGACTATATGGACTTAGAGGGCTATCATGCCTTTCTTGTTGGTTAAATTTCTGAGTTGATGCTGAAAGAACATGGCAAAGCGGACTGAACAGTTAGATCTTTTAACACCAGAACCATCTCAAGGTCAAATTATTCCCACATCTCTGCATATCGAAATGCAGCAATCTTACCTTGAGTATGCCATGAGTGTAATTGTGGGTCGGGCTTTGCCTGATGTCCGTGATGGGCTAAAGCCCGTGCACCGTCGTATTCTCTATGCCATGCATGAGTTGGGTTTAGTGCCAGAACGCCCCTACCGCAAATGCGCCCGTGTCGTGGGCGATGTGCTGGGTAAGTATCACCCCCACGGCGATCAGTCGGTTTACGATGCCCTCGTGCGTCTGGTGCAAGATTTCTCTAGTCGTTACCCGTTGCTGGCAGGACATGGGAATTTTGGCTCGGTGGATAACGACCCACCTGCGGCAATGCGCTATACCGAGTGTCGGCTTGCCCCGATTGGCAACGAAGCTTTGCTCAGCGAGATTAACGAAGCCACGATCGACTTTACCGATAACTTTGACAGTTCGGAGCAAGAACCAACTGTTTTACCTGCTCAACTGCCAATCTTGTTGTTGAATGGGTCGTCTGGGATTGCCGTGGGGATGGCGACAAATATTCCGCCTCATAATCTGCGTGAACTTGTCGATGCCGTGATTGCTCTGATCGATCGACCCAACTTATCGGATGAAGATTTATTTGCCTTAGTGCCTGCGCCCGACTTCCCTACAGGTGGGATCATCATTAATGATGGTGGGATCAAAGAGGCTTACACCACTGGGCGCGGCAGCATTACCTTGCGGGGCGTGGTGATGTCAGAGGTGATTCCGATCGGCAAGAATCGTCGATCGAGGGCTTGTCTAATTGTCACCGAATTGCCATTTCAGGTGAATAAGGCAGGCTGGATCGAGAAAATCGCCGAACTAGTTGAGAATGGCAAACTTGAAGGCATTATCGATCTGCGGGACGAAAGCGATCGAACAGGGATGCGGGTCGTGATCGAACTCAAAAAAGATGTCAATGCCAACCTCCTACTGGAAAACCTTTATCGCCAAACCGCACTCCAAGTAAACTTCGGCGTGATCATGCTGGCATTGATCGACTCTTTGCCGAAGCAGATGAATCTGCGTGAAATATTGCAGGAGTTTATTAATTTCCGCGAAATTACGCTCACTCGCAGATTCAACTACGAATGCGATCTAGCCCAGCAACGGCTCCACATCACTGAAGGTTTAGTCAATGTGCTGGCAAATCTCGATGCTTCGATCGAGCTGATTCGGGCTAGCTCTGACAGTGCCACTGCCAAGGCAGGACTACAG
>JARCMB010000418.1 GCA_030248825.1 Pseudanabaenaceae cyanobacterium MP8IB2.15
CCGATCGATCTAGAAGCAACACTAACTGAAAATACACTGGAAGTAAAAGTTTTTGATTTTGGAACTGGATTTGATTTGTCAGATAAACTTTCCGATCTTGATGATGTCGATATTAATGCCTTAGGTGGTCGAGGTTTGGATTTAATTAATCAAATTGTCGATGTGTTTAGATATGAACGTGAGTCATCAGGCGATCGCAACTGTTTGCTGATGATTAAGTATTACTGTCCTGTTGCTTAAACTAAACCCTGAATATAGTCTATACCATTGCTTATTTTCTGGAGCAGAGCTAAAGCATTGTCAGACAATTGTTTGTTTTTACCTTGGATCTCTAATCGATCGGCAATTCTCGCAATGCCTATAATTCCGATCGCCGCACTCGATCCCTTAATAAAATGTGCCTCTCGTTCAATCTGCACATATATTTGCTGGGAAATAGCGATTTTGAGAGATTCTACATGTTCAGGTATGGTTTCTAAAAAAGCACCTAATAGTTCTTGCTGAAATTCAGCACTTCCGCCACACATTTCCTCTAGATACTGCCAGTCAATTTCTAGTTCGTTACCCTCTCGATTATCTTGGTTTAATGAATTATCAATTTCAACTTGAGATATTAGTGATTCACTAGAAGACGACTCTATTGATATTTTAGGCTCTCTCTTTGCCAAAATCTCATTCCAAAAGACTAGCTTATTCCCTAAATCTTCTTTCCGAATCGGCTTGCTGAGATAGTCATCCATGCCTGCCGCCAAACAGCGATCGCGATCTTCTTTCATTACATTTGCGGTAAGCGCGATAATGATTATTTTAGTTGTCTTATCTCGATCCGCCTCCAAAATTCGGATGCACTGACTAGTCTCATAGCCGTCTAAAACTGGCATCTGGCAATCCATGAGAATAATATCATAAGGAATCTGAGCAATCATTTCTAGGGCTTCTTTCCCATTTCCTGCAACATCGACCTGATAGCCTAAATTGGCAAGTTGATTAATCGCTACTTTTTGATTAATTGGGCTATCTTCTGCTAGCAAAATTTTGAGTTTTGATAGGGGAATTGGTTCCAAATTCAAGGACGAATCTTGTGATTTTTTTCCCTCAGCTAAATTTTGGCGAATACCTGTGAGCGCGTCAATAATGCTGCTTAATAATCGGAGTTTCCTTACTGGCTTACGCAGATAATAGTCAAAACCTATTTCAAGCATTCGCTTTGCTGCACCATTTCGATCGAGAGAGGTCAGCATGATTAAATGAGTATTTTGGAGACTTGGTGAATCCTTGATTTCCTTTCCTAAGCTCTCTCCATCTAGATCGGGCATTTGCATATCTAATATAGCAAGTTGATAAGGGTCACCTACTTCCATCGCCCGATTGAGATAAGACATCGCATCAAGAGAACGTTCAACTATATCAACTCGCATTTCCCAAGCACTGAGCTGATGTGCGAGAATGCGACAGTTAGTAGTACTGTCATCTACAACTAGAACTCGTATTCCTTGTAGAGAATCAACACCAAGATTATTCACGGGGCAGTCAGATTGTTTCTCAAATAGAAGCTCAAACCAAAAAGTCGATCCATGATTCTCCTTACTCTCTAAATGGATTTTACCGCCCATTAATTCCACGATCTGCTTACAGATGGCAAGCCCTAAACCAGTGCCACCATACTGACGAGTTGTGGAGGCATCAACTTGAGTGAAAGGCTGAAATAGTTTTGATTGTGCTGCCGCAGGGATCCCAATACCTGTATCAATCACAGCAAAGTGAAGAGAGGCGGTGATTGCATCTTCTGATATTAAACTAACTTCGATCGTAACTTCCCCTTTAGATGTAAATTTAATCGCATTATTGACTAAATTTAATAAGACTTGACGCACACGACCCACATCGCCCTGTAGAAATTTAGGAACATCAGCATGAATGAATGTAATTAGCTCTAGCCCTTTAGTTTGTGCAACTGGGGCTAATATTTCGGCAACTTCTTCAATACTGATTTCTAGATCGAATTCAAGATACTCTAATTGCATTTCTCCTGCTTCTAATTTAGAAAAATCAAGGATTTCGTTGATCAAAGTCAATAAGTGGTCGCCACTACTACGAATAGTCTGAGCAAAATCATTTTGTTGTTCATTTAAGCTTGTATCCAGCAACAAGCCAGTCATGCCAATTACAGCATTCATGGGAGTACGAATCTCATGGCTCATCGTTGCTAAAAAAGAGCTTTTGGCGATCGCTGCCTGTTCAGCTTCGGATCGGGCTATCTCTAGAGCCACATTTTGTTCTTGCAAAAGCTTAAGTTGCTCTTTTTCTTGGGCAAGTAACCGTGACTGGGCGATCGCAATTCCGATTTGATCGGCGAGTTGGCTCAACAGACTAATTTCAAAGGATTCCCAATGCCTTGGAGCAGAGCATTGATGCGCGATCAACAATCCCCACAATTTCTCGTTTTCGATAATCGGAACAACCAGATTTGCTTTTACTTGGAATCTTGCTAAAAGATCTTTGTGGCATTGACTGAGATTGGATTCAGCGACATTATCGATCGCCAGCTTACGTCCTTTTTGATATGCTTGCCATTGCCCCGACAAAAAACAAGTATCTTGAATATCTGTACCAAGAGAAGATATCCATTTAGAAGTAACAGATTCTACTTCTACCGTACCATTCCAATCAGGATAAAATCGATATATAAGAACGCGATCTGCCTTCAGAAACTTGCGAATTTCGCTAACAGCCGTATTAAGGATTTCATCGAGATCTAGGGACTGGCGAATACGGAGAGCAATATCTGAAAGAAGTAGCGATCGCCAGTTTTGTTTATGAAGCTCTCTTTCAAATTTGCGCTTTTCCATAAATTGACCGATCTGTCTACCAATGGCAGCCACAACATTCGTCATTTCTAAACTAAGCTGCTGGTGATTACGACTAAACATGATAATTACGGCTAAAATCGACTTATTCTCCCCGCTCACAGGAAAACTATAGGCATATTTTAAACCTACTTTTTTTACAGCTTCTGCTTTGTGGAAATTGGGGTATTGGTCAATCTCAACCCACTTGGCTATTCCCTCTGCCCAAACCGAGCCAATCAAACCCGCACCATATTCGATCGACATGAGTTGATGGGTTTGAATTAGCTCTGTTGCTTCAATCGTGGGCATTGCATAACTCGCCATGAGTTGCAAAGTATGAGGATATGAACTGGTAAGCCATAGTTCGCCAACATCCCAAGATAATTGTTCACATAGAGTTTCTAAGATCCTTACTGCTGCCTGATTAAAACTTGATGCTTCTGCGAGAATTCGTGAAATTTGATTCTGGGTAGTTACCAATTCTTCGGTATATCTACGGCGAAGGCGATCTCGTTCGGCTTCCTTTTGAGCGGTAATATCCTTGGCAACGCACAGAAATCCCGTAATCTCACTTTGTTCATTGCGAATGGCTGTAATTGTCAACAAAACGGGAAGGCGATCGCCATTTTTACGAATGTAGGTGCATTCTTTCTCAAATACTTGCCCCAATTTTACCTTAGCAATAAACACCTCAAAGCTTGGTTCGATGGTTTGGTTTAGTTCTAGGGATAACTGCTGCGATCGCTCGGTTATTTCATTGATATCGTGAAAGAGGATAGGACTTTTACCAATTATTTCCACTGCCTTATATCCCAATATCGATTCTGCACCTAAGCTAAAGGATTGAATAATCCCTTGCAAGTCAGTGGAAATAATCGCAGAATTAACACTATCTAAAATAGCCTTTTGGAGTATCGATATTTTTGATAGTTGCTCTTCAGATGCCTTACGAATATCATTATTGCGCCGTAACTCCAACTGACTGATTACTATGCGACTGAGTGATTCTAGTTGTTGAATTTGTAAAGATGTCAATTCTCTTGCCTGGAGATCGATGACACATAGACTTCCTAATGTAAAATTATCTGAAGTCTTTAAGGGTACACCAATATAAGAGCGAATATTAGGGTCGTTAACTACCAGTGGGTTATCTGCAAAACGAGGATCTTGGGTCATATCAGGAACATTTAAAATCGCATTATCGGCGACAATATGAGCACAAAAAGAAATATCTCTTGACGTTTCCGTTGCATCGATCCCAACACGCGACTTAAACCATTGACGATCTCGATCGATTAGAGATATCAATGCGATCGGCATACCACAGATACTTACGGCTAGTTGAGTTAAGTCATCATATTCTCGCTCTGGCAAAGTATCGAGAATGTTATAGCGCTCAAGAGCAAGTTGTCGATCGTGTTCATTTGATGGTATTTGAGGCTTCTTCATAAGATTTATTTCAATTAAAATGGTTCGGATATTTTGATTTAAAGGGAAAAAAGCTATTGATTGGATAAGGTGCAAGTAATAAATCAAAGCACCAAATGAATTGCATTATAGATATCTTACCTAAATTACTGAGCAAAGCCCAAGAGGAATCTCTTGTAACCCTGATAAGAACATACGTTATCAGTCTAGCAAACTCCACATGTTAAACAGAAAGTAAAAAGTCGCGGATTGACAGCTATTTAGAACATCCGCAAGCCACATATCCTTACTTGCCGAAATCGGCACATTACGTTGTTACTGATGGCTTTTTCGGTC
>JARCMB010000419.1 GCA_030248825.1 Pseudanabaenaceae cyanobacterium MP8IB2.15
GACCACCTTGTTAGCTAAGTCTTCGATAAAAATTAGCGAAGCAATAAACACATTTGCTTCCGCCACGTCGCGCTTGAAAGCCTCAAAGTTTTCGGGACTACGTAATTCTTCGATTAAGTAGCCACTGACTTCAACGGCCAAATTGGGATTAGTGCGGTTAATTAAAGCGATCGATGCCCCCAGAGCACTTTGATACTGTGGCTCCAAGACGACATAAACCAACTTCATCAACACCCGACCCTGTAAGTCTGCGGGGGCAATATGCCGATTTGTTGCTGAACTAGTTGTCGGCTTGACAGATGTGAACATGCAGTCTCCTCTAAATTTGTTATATTTGTTGATTAAAGTATGCTAGTGAAAGACATTCATAAAGTTTCATGAATTAATCACTAAACTAGTTTTATCAAAGAAACTATACTCTTAGTTCCTTTCAGCCTGAATCGAAATATTTTGCAATCGAAATATTTACAATTCTTCACAAAAACTGAAGTGAACGCTTTTACGATCGCTTAACAATTAGCAATAGTTTAGATTTTGTGATCACAATATGTTTTTGGTTGAAGTGTAATGGCTAAATTTGATTTTGACTTCGCTCAATGAAGCTCAGGTAGCACTTCTATCGATCGGGATTTTGGTCAGAAACTTGATCTGGAATACGGTGATCTTCAGGATCTGAGCTTAATTGTGAGTTAGTGGTCAGATCTGGTAATTTTTCTAATTTCTTCCCCGAAGGCAGTTCGGGTAATTGTTGTTCAGAGCTATTTGTAAGCGGATCTTCTGGACGACGAGATCGCTTCGGTTTGCGGAAAGCCTGCCAACCAGCCTTCAGACCAGCGAATGTACTTTTGGTCTGAATCCCGACATTTTGAGCTTTTTCTTTCACGCCTTTGATGCCATCGTTCACCTGCTTAACCGCATCGCCAGCATTTTTGGCACTTTGGGTGAGTTCATCACTAAGTTCGCTAATCTCTAAGCCTGTGAGCCGAATTGCCTCTAAGGTAGGGGGGAGTTCGCGAGATAGGGTATCAGCTAGTTTCTGGACGCTGCGTCCTGCTTGAGCTAACTCTTTGAGCGCAGGAATCGCCACGACTAACAATGCCGTGAGGCTAACTGCCACCAGCAAAATCGACAAGCCGAGCCAGAATAGAGGTTCTGTCATGATCGATCTTCATCATCATTAAAGTCGTTACTGATATCTCGCAGTGATGGCTGCGTAGGAGCTAGGTTCATTTCCTGTTGGATTTTTTTGCTAGCTTCTTGACCTGCGGCAATTGCTTCTTGCAGACGTTCGATCGTTTCTTCGAGCGTGCGTTGGGCAGTTTCGGTCAGTCGATCGGCTTGATATTGAACATTAGAGCCAATCTCATCGACAATTTCAGGCAGGTTTTGCGCTGATTTCCGTAAGAGCTTGCGAGTTTCCTTGCCTGACTGTGGTGCTACCAACAATCCCACAACTGTACCGATCGCACTGCCTAAAAATAAACCACCCCAAAATCTACCTGCGCCGTTTGACATTTCGATCGCTCCTCTTTTTAGACCCCTGCGATTGAGATTTACTAGATTGCTTTGATTTGCCCAGTGATCTGCTCAGTGATTTGCTCAGACCAAATAAACCACCAAATAAACCTAAGAACATCTGCAATCGTTGTAATTGCGGTAGTAAATCCCTGTATTTCTGTTTAAGCTTTCCAGCCCCTTTTTGTCCGAGTAAAATTGCTGGCGGTGCTACAGATAGTCCTCTTTGGCATTTTTCAGCATAGCCATCCACACTCTTGGCAACATTAGCAAGAGTCAAGCGCAGATGCCAAACCTGCCATGTTGCCCATAGCAATCCTAGACTCAAAATTAAGTGAATGGCAACAACAATCCAGACCATATTTTTCGATCGATATTTAAGGCTGCACCCAATTAAGCCTAGCCGAAAATCCCCAATAATTAACAGCTAGACTAATCATTTTTTTAGTTAAGGGTCACAAGCACTTCACCTTTTAACATTCGTTGCGAAGCTGTGAGCAGTTCCTCTTCCAAGTAAGGTTTGGTAAAGTAGCCACTTGCGCCCAACTGTACCGCAGTCTGACGATGGCGATCTGCACCACGCGAGGTCAACATGGCGATCGGGATTTTGCTTAATGTCTCATCTTTTTTAAGTCTGGAGAGCAATTCCAAACCATCCATCCGAGGCATTTCAATATCGCAGAAGATCAAGTCACAAGGTAAGCCTGCCCGCAGTTTCTCCCATGCATCCTGACCATCTCTAGCTTGTTCGACTCGATATCCTACCTTAGCGAATGTAAGTGAAAGCAATTCTCGGACTGTAATCGAGTCGTCCACAATCAGTACAGTTGGATCGGCTTGGGCTTTTTCTTCTGGGAATGGCGTACCAGATGATGCTGAAATGGTGGGTCGCAGTCTACCACTGGCAATATCAAACAGTTCGAGCACGTTGGCGATCGCCATCACTCTGCCATCCCCTAGGACTGTAGCTCCAGCTATGCCTGCGGGTTTGGGGATCGGACCTTCTAGCTGTTTAATCACGATTTCGCTTTCGCCCTGAAACTGATCGACCTGAAGTGCTAGGTAAGTACCTTCATTTCGTAAAATGATCAAGGAAACTGTGTCGTCGTCTTGTTTGCCGTAGATATTACCCCGACCAATGTGACGGTTATAGACCAGTAAGTTTGCCAATGGCTGGAAGGGCAAAACCATGTCTCGCCATTGGATGCAAGGTTGACCTTTGCTGTTGAGCTGAACTTGACTCTGAGGAATTTCCAACACATCTTCAAAGCCATCGACAGGAAAAGCAATGCGAGTTCGATCGCTAACACAGAACATTGCCTTAGAAATACTTAAGGTTAACGGTAAGCGGATTGTGAAAGTAGTACCCTTGCTAATCGCAGATTCAGTATGAATTGTGCCTCTGATATCAGCAAGATCGTTTTTCACGATATCTAACCCCATGCCTCGACCCGATCTTTGATCGGCTTGAGTTTTAGTCGAGAACCCAGGTTCAAACAGTAGGTCGTAGATCTCAGACTCGGACATCTTCGTCGCATCTGGCTGTGCTAGCAGACCTTTGTTGATTGCCGTTTGTTTGACTCGTTCGGCGTTGATCCCACCGCCATCATCATTAATCGAGATCACGGTTTGATTGCCCTGATGATATGCCCGAATTGTGATCTTGCCCCTTGCGACTTTTCCTCCTGCTTGACGTGTAGCTGGGTCTTCGATTCCATGCGCGATCGCATTGGTGATCAAATGATTCATCGGCGTGTTCAACTCATCCAACACTGCTTTGTCAATTAGGGTTTCTCGCCCAAAGATTTCAATATCGACCTGTTTGCCTTCTTCTAGTGCTAGATCCCGAACTGCGCGTGGAAGTCGATCGGCAATCTGGGCAAACGGTACCATGCGTGACTGCTTCAGATCGTCTTGAATTTGAGTTGTAATTGTACCGAGTTGACGAGAAACTTGTTCGGTCTCAGAAACAACAAACTCAATATCTGATGCCGATTCACGCACCCTGACAATCAGCTCAATAATTTCTTGGGATAAAACATGGAAACTGCTGAACCGATCCATTTGCAGAGGATCGAATTCCTCTCCACCGCTACTACTGTTGCTACTGTCAACATTTTCATCGGTTGTCGATAATCGATAACTTGTTTGGTTGCGACTAGCAAGTAGAGAATTTTCGAGTAAAGATCGATCGTACTGATCTCTCATTCTCTGTGAGACATCACTCAGTAGCTGAACCTGATGCAGCAAATTACTGATGAATTGTTGCAAGCGTTCTTGATCTTGCTCCAACAAGTTACGGTTGACTACAAGTTCGCCAACTAAGTTGTTTAAACTATCGAGATGTTTAACATCCACTTTCATCGTTTGAGAAACGATTTTAGTGGAAGGGCGTTTTCCAGGAGGGCGTTTGGCAGGTCTTGCTGTTACAGGACTGGCGTCTTTACCGTAAGTTTCTTGCAGAAATATATCTAAATCGGCAAATTCATCCACGACCTTTGCCTCAACAACTTTAGGGCTATTTGTAGGAGTGGGGAGTGGAGTGTCATCACCAAGTAATGCATCGAGTTCATCAAAACTACTATCTTGTGTTTCTGTGGTTAGCTCAGATGCTGGAGCTGCTAGGGTTGTTGCGATCGATGCTGCCGCTAAACTCAAGACTGCATTGGTATTATCAGCATCAGGTGATTCAGAAGACGAAGAATCATTCAGCATTGCGTCTAATTCATCAAATTCTGCTTGTCCTCCTGTCGATCGATCTGCTAGCTGTGCTTCTAACTGTTCATCTGATGGCTCAGCAAAATCTAAATCATCGCTAATCCCACCGAAATCAGTGATTGCTAACGACTCAAATTGCGAATCAGATAAATCTGATGACCCACTGAACAATCGATCCAAGACCTCATCATCACTAGTCAGTTCGTTAATCAGCTCTTCACTCAAATCACTACTCGATATTTCCGCAGACTCACTACCAGAATCCAATTCAGAGGTAGTTATAGGTTCAATTTCAGGATCGATTTCAGGTGTAATATCTGATAAATCCCAATCTGATCCAGCCGCAGACATATCAGCTAATTCATCATCGCCATCAAAGAAATCTACTAAGTTGTCAATAGTCGTGTCAGCAGAGAAAGGCTGAATCTCGCTAACTTCTTCAATCACAACATCGGTTGGATCACCTAGTTCATCTAAGCCGAAAGGATTATCAACGGTTTCTGTGATCTCAGCAGTCGGAGCTAGATCTGACTCGGTAAAGAATCGATCGGAAATTTCATCCTCAGAAATCTCGGTCTGAGTGGGTATGCTACCGAAATCGTCACTTGGATCATTAATCTCTAATGTCTGATCACCTGTAGGTTCGGAAGATTCGGTAAATTCAGCAAACTCCAGAGATGAAGAAAACTTGTCTGCACTGATCGCTTCTGTTAATTCAAGCTCGCTAGGTTCTGGTGTTGTAAAAAATTCTTCTAGATCTTCTTCTCCACCAATAATCTCAATATCTGACTCTACAACTAATGCAGTATCGTCATCACCAGCAAAAAAGCTAGTTAATTCCCAATTGTCATCACTTTCAGTAGTTACATCACTATCTGCGTCATCAATA
>JARCMB010000420.1 GCA_030248825.1 Pseudanabaenaceae cyanobacterium MP8IB2.15
ATTTACGCCGCAGTGGTACAAATGTCACTTCAATTAATCCTAAGTTGGGGTTATTCACGCCACCATCTCGATCGAGACCAGGATTTCCTTCTTCTAAAACGATGAACTGTTTAGCGATATTAATCGGACGTTCTAAAGTTACTTGTCGATCGCATACCAATCGATCCATAACTGAAACACCATCGATCTTCACACTCACAGCGCTAGGGTAATTGGGCGAATAGATCTCTAATTTGTAAACCTCCCCGACATTTACATTGATGTAGCCGCGACCATCGGCTCTTTGGAATACACCGCTCTGATTTACGGCGATCGATACGGCTGGATTCTGAGGGGGATAAAAGGGTTTAAGTGGCATCGCTTCATTAATGCTTGGTTTCGCGGCAACTGGCGAGGATGATTGAGCTAAGGCATAGGCAATGAATCCCATCCCTGCTAGTAAGGCACTCCCACCCAGTAATGATTTAAATATCCAGTTCGTCATATAAGTCAGATCGAGTTATACCTTCTAGTCTAAGTTTAACCACGAGCTAAATTCTGTCTGTTACAAATTTCGTAACGACTTTCGATGAATTTGCGGCGGCGTGAATATTATCACCAGAAAATTTATCAGCTTATCCTGAACTAAAAAGAGTGAGTATTTAATCACATGTACTGCCATCAGAAGATCGATAATTAACAGCGATGCGGCGGCTCCTCTTAGCCCCCAATCAGGCATTAAAATTATGGCAATCAATAGAGATATCACTGTGCTGAAGATATATCTCAATGCGACTTTCTGATGCTGATTAATCGCCATCGGCACCATCTGACTTGTCCCCCAGACGCTGTTAGCTACAGCTACTCCTAGCAATATTAAACAGTGGCACATCTAAAACCACCTTCCCATTTGTCCAGATCTTGAGGATTTGTCCACCAAATATTGCTAAGCCTGTAGCAGCGAAGAGCGATAACCAGAGAGCGGTTTGGCAGGAGCGATGATGCAGCTTTCTTACCAGATCTAAATTTTGCGCCCCAAACGCCGTAGATAGTTCTGGCCAAATTGCTGTGTTAAACATCGCAACCAGTTGCAGGATAAAACGGCTCAGCGTCCGAAGTGTGGCGAAAAGAACTACAGGAGTTGCGCCTAAAATTGCTCCGATTGCAATCACCATGCCCTGTAAACTCAATGCCTGACCTAGCGGAAAGCTGAGAAATGCAATCGCGGGAGCAGCAAGTCTTTTGATCACATCTAATCTGGCATGAGCATATCCGAAAATAATCCAGGGACTGCGCTTGTGCAAATCCCATCCCATAACCAGAGTCATGATTGCCCTCAAACAAAGAAATACTGATGCGGCAATTAGGGGAGTTGCGCCCAAACTCACAGCAATTGAGATCGCGCTAAACTCAAACAGCCGCACCAAACTATAATACAAAGCCCCCACAGCATAATTTCCCTCACACCGAAATCCTGAATTTAAGATCCCACCCTGTTGGGTAATCAGAACATGCAATGTCAGCAAGAGAATAATTCCTGCTACTGACTGATGGTTTAAGTGTGTGAGATTAAGCCAATGCTCCAGTGGGATGAACCAGATTGTTGCGGCGATCGATAGAGCGATCGATAAAGAGATGCCTGTTATCAATAGCCAAGTACTTTGAAACACAGATAAGGCTTCGATTCGATCGTCTTGAGCCACACGCATGGTCATCTCATTCCCCGCTACACTGCCAAAGCCGATATCGCTTAAAGCAAAGTACGATGGGATCGCGCTCAGAATTAACCATTCTCCATATAAATCCACACCCCAAAAACGGATAAAAATGGGAACGCTGACCAGTTGGATAATCACCGTTACCACTTGACCAAAAGCATTTGCCCCAATCCCCCGCAGTAAGCGTGTCTTTAAATTTTGTGCCATTTCGATCGCCCCTGTCTGCTACGACGATAACTGCGACTGAAGAAGACAAAATCAGTACCAGCTTGAATATTCACGTCGCCGCCTCATACTCAAACTTTCCGCCAGCTAAGGCAGCATACAATCCTGAATCAATCAACCTTCAAAGTTACTGGGCAACTTTATCTATGAAGCAAGTCAATCAAAATCATCAAACCTGCGTCAGCATACCAGAGTTTGCATTTTAGCTAAAACAAAACTGTTCAAGGTTGCTCGAAGAGAGTCAACAGGGATTTTATCGATCACTTCGGCGGCGAAAGCGTAGGTGAGCAAATTCTGAGCAGATTCGATATTGATGCCGCGACTTTGGAGATAAAACAATTCATCAGCATCAATTTGGCTGACGGTCGCACCGTGAGCGCATTTGACGTTATCTGCAAATATTTCTAATTGAGGCTTTGTATCTACTCTTGATTTCGATGAGAGCAACAGATTTCGGCTTAACTGCCTCGAATCAGTTAATTGGGCATCCTTCGCTACTTGGATTTTGCCGTTAAAGATGGCGTGAGCCTGATCATCAACGATACATTTGTGTAATTGATAGCTAGATCCATGTGGGAAATTATGTTCGATCGAAGAGTGAGTATCAGCGATTTTCTGGCAAGCGATTAAGGTCAAACCATTCAGGTCGGTTTCGGTCTGCTCGGCGGCTTGTTGCACATTCAAATTGTGGCGTGAGAGATGTGCGCCCAATGTAATCGCTTGACTCTTATATCTGCTGCTACGGGATTGCTCGATCGACGTTGTGCCGATATGAAAAGCAGCATTCCCTTCCCATTGCACTTTGGTGTGGTCGAATTGGGCATTCTCACCCAGCCAGATCTCGGTGACAGCATTGGTAAAATATGGCTCGGTAGACATGCCGATATAGGTTTCAACCAGAGTCAGACTACTATTTGCTTCAGCGATGACTAGGCAACGTGGTTGTGAAATTATGGAAATTTCAGAGGGGCTAGAACTTGTGGCAAAGACAAATTGGATGGGGACTTCAACTTCAACGCCTTTGGGAATGAAAACTACGGCAACATCGCTCAAGCAAGCAGTGTTCAGAGTAGCGAAGTAATCGTGAGCATCGGTGTGTTGTGATAGATGTCGATCGAGATTCGATCGTAATAGCTCAAACTTCCCATTTCGACTAAGCTCAGCCAAACTCCCAACGATCGCTCCTGTCGGCAGGTTTTCGATCGCAGACATCTGTGGGATAAAAACACCGTCAATCATTGTGATATGACTTTGGGCAGCTTCAGGTAGTATACGATCTGTGATAAATTGCACGAACTTACGATCGACTAAAGCATCTTGATGTTGGGCTTGGCGTGGGATCTGGAAAGGGTGCTTTTGAAGTGCGGCTAAGTTGGTATATTTCCAGTCCTCATCTTTAGTATTGGGGATTGAGAGATTAGCGATTCGATCGATTCCATCTTGACGCATCTCTTTCAACCAATTGGCTAAGCCCAAATCCAGATCTTGCGGCTGATCTAATCTTTGCTGAAGAATCTGCTTGGCAAACCCGCCATCACCTCTGAACGGAGTTAGATGCCTAGAAAATTTAAGCTCATTCACTTTTGCACTCACTTTTATACTCATATTTTGCGCTTATCCGACCCACTTTTGATTCTAATACTTGAAAGAGTCCCAAAATCTCAACTAAGCTACCGCTTCAGGTTCGGTTATCCAGTCATATCCCTTCGCTTCCAATTCCAGAGCTAGTTCCTTCCCGCCAGTTGTCAAGATGCGACCACCTGCCATCACATGGATAAAATCAGGAATGATGTAATTGAGCAGTCGTTGATAATGCGTAATCAAAATTGTCGCGTTCTTAGGGCTGGTAAGCTGATTGACTCCACCTGAGACGATTTTAAGCGCGTCAATGTCTAATCCTGAATCTGTCTCATCTAGAATTGCCAACTTCGGCTCTAGAATTGCCATTTGCAAAATCTCATTTCGCTTCTTTTCTCCACCAGAAAAGCCCTCATTCACACTGCGACTAAGGAAACTGGCATCCATATCGACGACCTTGAGTTTTTCTTGAATGAAGTCATCAAAATCAATTAAATCTAATTCAGGTAATCCGCGTCCTTTTTGCAAGGTGTTATAGGCAAGTCGCAGAAAGTCGGTATTACTCACGCCAGGAATTTCTAAAGGATATTGAAAAGCCAGAAATACTCCTGCTTTGGCGCGTTCATCCGCTTCAAGATCTAATAGATTTTTGCCCTGAAAGATCACTTCGCCGCCAGTCACCGTATAAGCGGGATGCCCTGCTAACACTTTGGAAAATGTACTCTTGCCCGATCCATTTGGCCCCATCACGGCATGGATTTCACCTGCTTTGACTTCGAGGTTCACACCCTTCAGAATCTGGACTCCATCTACCTCGGCTGTAAGGTTTTTGACTGACAATATAACTTCGCTATTTTCTACGATCATGATTAACTTTACTTATCTCTTGTAATTATCTAATAGTTTTATCCAAACATAGATTCTCTATGCTTTTGCACACTCAAGTAAGACATCTAAAATTCTCCTTAAAAAAGTGGACTTCAATCTATAAAGTCCCTAAAAAAGAGGATAGAGAGATCAAGAAATTAGGTGAGGTCTAGCCAACACTTCCTTCTAATTTGAGCGCAAGCAACTTATCAGCTTCGAC
>JARCMB010000073.1 GCA_030248825.1 Pseudanabaenaceae cyanobacterium MP8IB2.15
AAGCAAATCGGTCTTTCGGGTGAATGCTATCCTGACAGCTTGATCGGTTCGTTGCCCAACATCTATTACTACGCAGTCAACAATCCATCAGAAGCCACGATCGCCAAACGACGCGGCTATGCCACTACGATCAGCTATCTCACGCCTGCACCCGAAACGGCTGGCTTGAATCGCGGCTTAAAAGAGTTGAATGAATTAATCGGCTCTTATAAGGAATTGCGTCAAGGTAATCGCGGCGTATCGATCGTTAACACGATTATGGACAAGGTGCGGATGGTAAACCTCGACCAAGATGTCAATCTCCCTGACTCTGATGCCAAAGACATGAGCTTAGAAGAGAGAGATAACATCATCGGTAAGGTTTATAACAAACTGATGGAAGTTGAATCTCGCGTCTTGCCATGCGGCTTACACGTTGTCGGTGAACCACCTAAACTTGCCGATATTACCGATGTGCTTGCCAGTATCGCCAGTTTCGATCGACCTGAAGATGGCGTTAAATCTCTATTACGAATTATCTCTGAGAGTATCGGACGAGATCTCGACCAGATCTACAAATCTAGCGATCAGGGCATTCTCACCGATGTGGAACTGCTAGCTCACATGCGGGCGGCGACAACTCAAGCTGTGGGATCATTGGTGAAGGCCAAAGTTGATGACGATGGCAGAATCCCGAAGCTATCCATGCTCAACTTCTTCAAAATGGGCAAGACCGAACCTTGGATTACCGCACTCAAAGACTGTGGCTACGATCGAGTCGATTCTGAAGCAATTAAACCCTTATTTGAGTTTTTGGAATTCTGTCTCAAACAAATCATTGCCGATAATGAACTGGGCGGGCTGATTCGGGCTTTGGAAGGCGAGTTTATCACGCCTAGTCCTGGTGGCGATCCGATCCGTAACCCTGCGGTACTGCCCACAGGCAAGAACATGCACGCGCTCGATCCACAGTCAATTCCCACCAGTGCCGCTGTGCAAGCTGCCCAAGTCGTAGTCGAGCGACTATTGGAACGTCAAAAAGCGGATAACAACGGGCAATATCCCGAAACGATCTCAGTGGTGCTATGGGGTACAGACAACATCAAAACCTACGGCGAATCTTTAGCTCAAGTCCTCTGTATGCTGGGGATTTTACCAAGACCTGATGCCTTGGGTCGGGTTAACCGATTGGAAATGATTCCACTTGAGCAGTTGGGTCGTCCTCGAATTGATGTTGTGGTCAACTGTTCGGGCGTATTCCGTGACTTGTTTATCAATCAAATGGATTTACTCGATCGAGCTGTGCGAATGGCAGCCGAAGCCGATGAACCACTTGAGATGAACTTTGTGCGGAAACATTCGATCGCGCAAGCTGCCGAATTTGGCATAACTACTAGACAAGCGGCGACACGCATATTCAGCAATGCTTCTGGCTCTTATGCTGCGAATGTGAATTTGGCGGTAGAGAACAGCACTTGGGATGATGAGAAAGATCTACAACAGATGTACTTGGCGCGAAAGTCCTTTGCGTTTGGCGCAGAAGTCAGCAACACTCAGCAACGCCAGATTTACGAGTCTTCACTCAAATCTGTCGATGTCACCTTCCAAAACCTCGATTCTTCGGAAATCAGTCTCACGGATGTCAGTCACTACTTCGATTCCGACCCGACGAATGTGATTGCGAACCTGCGTACCGATGGTAAGAAACCCAACTCATATATGGCAGACACTACCACAGCAAATGCTCAGGTGAGAACGCTATCTGAAACTGTGCGACTCGATACCCGCACGAAGCTACTCAATCCCAAATGGTATGAGGGGATGCTGAATCACGGCTATGAAGGTGTGAGAGAAATCTCCAAACGTCTGGTCAACACAATGGGCTGGTCTGCCACGGCGGGTGCGGTCGATAACTGGGTCTATGAAGATGTGAATGAGGTTTATGTCAATGATGCTGAGATGCGCGATCGACTCAAAAATCTCAATCCGCACTCTTTCCGCAAAATCGTCGGCACACTGCTAGAAGTCAACGGTAGAGGCTACTGGGAAACCAGCGATCGAAACCTAGAAATGCTGCGCGATCTCTATCAAGAACTCGAAGATCGCATTGAGGGTGTTGATTAAGGATCGGACTTATTTGTGCCACGATCGAGTAGTTTTTCTTGATCGTGGCATAAATGAAATCGAGGTAGAAGCCGCCATTTGTTAAGGTAATCCAGAACCTGCACGAAATGGTCGGCTATTTTTTTGTAAGAATTTTGCTTTTAACCAAGATTGAAGAGAAAAGCATGTTTCAGTATCAAGGCTATAATCTGGATACCGCAGATTTAATCATATGCCTCTCTCCGAAACACTTCCAGAATCTTTACTCGCTCAAATATCTGCTGATACACTGAGCCAGTTACAACGTGTCGATCGATTTTGGCAGGATTTTCGTGCAGGACTACCAATCCCTGATGTTGTCTCACAAAGTTCAGAGATATTGGGTGAGGTTGATTGCGATCTGATTATTTGCGGTGGAACGCTAGGAATTTTTATTGGCTGTGCTTTGCAACGACGTGGTTGGCGGGTAACGGTAATCGAGCAAGGTATTCTACGCGGTAGAGAGCAAGAGTGGAATATCTCTCGTCAGGAATTAGATGCTTTTTTGGAGCTAGATTTACTCACGGTTGCCGAATTAGCACAGTCGATCGCCACTGAGTACAATCCAGCTAGAATCGCTTTCCAGAATAGCCCTGATTTTTGGGTGCGCGATGTGCTGAATATTGGGGTCGATCCTGTGTTTCTACTCAAAACGCTCAAAACCAAATTTCTCGAACTTGGTGGCAGATTATTTGAGCATACAGGATTTCAACAAGCGATCATCCATCCTGATGGCGTGGAAGTCAGAAGCCAGCCTCCCGCCACATCGCCATTCTTAATCCCCGACTATCGAGCCACGCAACTCAAAGCCAGACTATTGCTGGATGTGATGGGACACTTCTCTTCGATCGCTCGACAAGCACGACAGGGAGCGAAGCCTGATGGAGTTTGTATGGTGGTGGGAAGTTGTGCAACAGGCATCCCAACTAAAGAATATGGAGATTTACTGGTCTCATTTACGCCAATTCAAAAGCAATGCCAATATTTTTGGGAAGCATTTCCAGCGCGAGATGGTAGGACTACCTATATGTTCACCTATGTCGATGCCGATCCTAGCCGCCCTAGTTTTAGTGAGTTATTTGAAGACTATCTTGACTTGCTGCCCCAATATCAGGAAGTCGATCTTGCCGAAATCCAATTTAAGCGCACTCTATTTGGCTTTTTCCCAGCTTATCGCAATTCGCCTTTGCAAACTCCATTCGATCGAATCCTCCAAGTCGGAGATAGCAGTGGAAATCAGTCACCGCTAAGCTTTGGTGGTTTTGGCGCGATGGTGCGACATCTCGTACGTTTAACCGAGGGAATCGAAGAGGCGTTGACTGGCAATCTCCTGAGCAAAGAAGATCTACGCTTGCTACAACCCTATCAGCCAAACTTGTCGGTTACTTGGTTATTCCAAAAGGCGATGAGTGTGGGAGTCGATCGGAATTTACCAGTCGATCGAATTAATCAGATGCTGACAACTGTATTTAAATCGATGTCTAAGTTGGGTGATCCTGTGCTCAAACCTTTTCTGCAAGATGTTGTGCAATTTCCTGCTCTATCTCAAACAATGTTGGATATGGCGTTTTCTGACCCGATCCTCGTAGCTCAAATCGTTCAGCAAGTAGGAATAAGTGCATTAATCGACTGGTCAAAACATTACATCAATCTCGGCTCGTATAGCTTGCTTCATCAACTAGGCAAAAATCGAGGATCTTTCGATCGAGATCTCTCACTCACACAGCAATATTCCCAACATCGGCGGCGGGATAGTTGGCAATACGGCTCTGGCGGAGACTATACTGTTGACTAGACCTCACCCCTAGCCCCAAATGGATTAAGGCATAATGGCGATCATTTCTTCTCACCAAAATTTAAACCCTAAAGATAGTTCGGATAAAAGTCTGGAGCTACTGATACCTGCGGCAAATCAGGAAGAAAAGATCGCTGAGACCGTCCCACTCGCGCCAGAGTTTAATATCCGTCCACAAAGTATTGCTGAATATGTTGGGCAAAAAGATTTAAAAGAGTTATTGCATATTGCGATCGAAGCGGCAAAGTCTCGCAATTCAGCATTAGATCATCTGTTGTTTTATGGCTCCGCAGGTTTGGGTAAGACATCTCTGGCTCTGATCATTGCTACCGAAATGGGAGTGCAATGCAAAATCACCTCTGCCCCAGCCTTAGAACGCCCGCGTGATGTTGCAGGTTTATTGGTGTCACTCCAACCAGGCGATATCCTATTTATCGACGAGATTCATCGCTTGCCGCATGTGACTGAGGAAATCCTTTATCCCGCAATGGAAGACTATCGATTGGATGTCACGATTGGTAAAGGACAAGCCGCTAGAATCCGCAGTGTGAAGCTGAATAAATTTACGCTGATC
>JARCMB010000421.1 GCA_030248825.1 Pseudanabaenaceae cyanobacterium MP8IB2.15
CACCTGCCCCTGTCGAAAGGCTGGGAGAAACACTGGTGATCGAGTCATCTTCTGCCTGACAGCTAATGTAGTTGCTGCGCTCTAGGAAAAACTCGACAAAATCAGCCCCTGCGGCCCGTCCTAAGCCTAGCAATGTCGATAGCGGTGCTTCCCATGTGGTATCAAACCGATCGATCGTGGCAGTGTATTTCAGTGTGGGTAGTTCTTGAGAAAGTAGTAAGGTACTCGATCGCATGGATTAAGCCTCGTTGCTGGGATCACGTTAATATCTGCCCAGTCTAACATTTAGTCGATCGATGTCTCTCCATTCAGTGGCAAGATGCTGTAGTTCAACTGATGTATAGCTTTCTGCCTTGAGCGTACCTGCCCAATCTTGACGCAGCTTACGATTGATTGATTGGTTTGGCTTAGTCAAAAGAGCTTCTACGAATGTTTGCACCTCAATCCTTAAACGTGGTGACAATTCGCGAATCATCTCTTCTAGTGGTTTAGCGGCTGAACTCATGGCATTCATTTATAGAATTCGTAACGACTCCCTCCCGACCCCTCTCCTTGAGGAAGAGAGGCTGGGGAAAGGTCTAGCGTTTAGTTACGTTATTACCGTTGCTATTACCATGAGGCTGAATTACACCGTAGCCGCCGTGATTGCGTTCGTAGACAACATTGATATCGCCAGTATGCGAGTTGCAAAATACAAAGAAATCGTGATCGACCATCTCTAGATGTTCCACTGCTTCCTCCGTTGTCATCGGCGGCATGGCGAAATACTTATTTCGCACAACTTGGGCGGGTAATTCAGGCGCACGGTCTTCGTCGGGCATTGGTACAGGAAGCTGATCGGCCACTACTACAGCCGTCTTGGCGGCAGCCTTGTTAGTCTTGCGTTCCTTGAATTTACGCAGCTTGCGAGCGATTTTATCCGACACCAGATCGATACTGGCGTAGAGATTTTCGCTGCTTTCTTCTGCCCGAATCACAGCCCCGTTGGCATAGATTGTCACTTCCGCCGCTTGCTTAGAAGTAATGCGGGGATTACGCGCCACAGATAAATGAACATCGACTTGGCTGGTCAGTGACTGAAAATGGCTGACGGCTTTATCAATTTTTTGTTCAACGTACTCACGAATGGCTTCAGTGACTTCTATATTTTTGCCCTGAATTACAATTTTCATAGATTGACCTCGCTATGCGATACCAGAAAGATACGGATGTACCAGAGATCGCAATCAACGATTTGCGTACCTTGCACCCAGAAAAAGATATTGAGTGTGAGGTCAAATTCTTAAGAATTTGAGGTTTTACTTCGCTTGATTGCTGATTGGTCTATAGGATCACATTAGCACCTTGCTTAACAAGTTTTGTGATGCGGGCTGCTTCTTAACATCTGTTTAACATCCTATGATGGATCGGATTTTAGGCTAAGATTTGTTGCGATTTGAGGTGTAATTTTCATGGATTCAGCTAGAGCATTGTGGCAACGCTATCAAGACTGGCTTTACTATCACGCCGAACTCGGCTTCTACATCGATATCAGTCGGATGAGATTTACGCCTGATTTTGTTACTGATATGCAGCCGAAGTTCGATCGAGCTTTTGCGGATATGAAAGCTCTAGAAGCAGGTTCGATCGCCAACCCCGATGAACAACGGATGGTGGGGCATTACTGGCTGCGTTCCCCCGAACTCGCGCCGACCGAGGCATTACGCCATGATGTTACGAGTACGATCGATTCGATCGAAGCGTTTGCCAGTAGAGTTCATTCTGGTGAGATCCATCCACCTAATGCGCCAAAATTTACCGATATTCTGTCGATTGGCATTGGTGGTTCAGCTCTGGGCCCCCAGTTTGTCGCTCAAGCCCTCGCTGTTAATTCGCCCCCTCTAAACATTAGCTTTATCGATAACTCCGATCCTGATGGAATTGATTATGTGTTGGGGCAGTTGGGCGATCGACTTACGACAACGTTAGTAATCACGATCTCGAAGTCGGGTGGTACGCCTGAGCCAAATAATGGCATGAAGGAAGTTCAGTTTGCCTATGAAAATGCAGGTTTAGACTTTGCTAAATATGCTGTCGCCGTGACTGGTGTGGGCAGCAATCTTGAAAAACTCGCTCGATCGAAAGGTTGGCTGGATGTTTTCCCGATGCACGATTGGGTGGGCGGACGCACATCAGAATTGTCGGCAGTTGGGTTGCTACCTGCGGCTTTACAAGGGATCGATATTCGCGCTCTGTTGGATGGGGCGAAAATTATGGACGTGGCAACGCGGGTTGAAAATATCAAGCAAAATCCCGCCGCTCTGCTCGCCCTCGTCTGGTATTTTGCGGGCAATGGCAAGGGAGAGAAAGATATGGTGGTTTTACCATACAAGGATCGATTATTGCTGTTTAGCCGCTATTTGCAGCAATTGGTGATGGAATCTTTGGGTAAAGAGAAAGACCTTGATGGCAAAACGGTACACCAAGGAATTGCCGTGTATGGAAATAAAGGTTCGACCGACCAACATGCCTATGTCCAACAGTTGCGCGAAGGTGTAGCGAATTTCTTTTTGACTTTCATCGAAGTTCTCCAAGATAACGATCGAACCAAATCTCATCCCGAAGTCGAACCAAATATTTACCGTGCCGATTCTCTATCGGGATTTTTGCAAGGTACGCGCCAAGCTTTGTATGAGAACGGACGAGACTCAATTACGGTGACAATTCCATCTGTATCGGCTCGGAGTGTGGGTGCGCTGATTGCTCTATACGAGAGAGCTGTGAGTTTCTATGCTTCTCTGATCAATGTCAACGCCTACCATCAACCAGGCGTGGAAGCGGGTAAAAAAGCGGCGGCAAAGGTAATCGCGCTCCAAATTCAGGCGGTCAAGGTGATCGAAGATCGAGGTACACCGATGTTGGTAGAGCAAATTGCGACTGAGATCGATTCGATCGATGATATCGAAGTGATCTATCGCATTCTCAGACATCTTCATGCCAACGATCGACTCAAAATGTCAGGTGATATCGCCAAACCAGCGAGCTTGCTGTTTTCGATGAAATAAATGTTCTAGTTTATGACCGACACATCGGCTGAACTGCTCAAAGCCGAGAAATAAGCCTGCAAACTAGATTTGCCGATCTAGAAACGCGATCTCCATTTTTTTTGGTAATTGACATCATTTAATCCACCATTACCGTAGAGGTTATTTTTTTGGATCTCCTCGTTCAGGGCTCTTACTCTTTCTGGTGCGCCAGGGTGAGTGCTGAGAAATTCTGGCATCGCTCCCCCACCTTTCGCCAGTTTTTGCATGAAGGCAGGCAGAGCTTGAGGGGCGAAACCAGCGTTAGTAAGAGTTTTTAAGCCGCGTCGATCAGCATCTAATTCATCTTCAACGCTGCGAGGTAAACGCAAAGCGATCTCCGTCCGAAGTTCGACTAAAATATTTCGATCGGCTCCAACTGCACTGGCAATGCCCTGAGCGATCGCTTGTTGCTTTAATTGTTCGAGCGCATGACGACCAGTAATATGACCCATTTCATGCCCAATTACACCCGCTAGCTGGGCGCGATTATCGGCTGAGGCGATCGTGCCTGTGTTGACATAGACAAAACCACCCATTGTGGCAAAAGCGTTGATATTCTTATCATCGACCACCTGAAATGTCCAAGGAATATTGCTTCGATTGCTAAAAGGCACAAGTTGTTGTCCGATCGTTTTGACTAGCTCGTTGGCAGCAGGATCGCGGCTGATCCTTACTTCTTGTAAAATTTGTTGATTAATTTGCTTGCCCAACTCGACTTCATCTCGATCGGAAACATTAGAAAGCTGCATCACCTGAATGCCTTGGATCAACAATTCCGCCCAATTGAACGCAGCAGCAGTCTGGGGAGCTAAACTCACGGTCAAAACAGTAGTCAGCAAAGATGCCACCACAAATTTTTGATATTTTCGTAAAGCCTGTCCAAAAGTCTTAAAAATAGATTTCAGCATCAGTCATCCCCTAGAGAGCTTGTCTAACTAATTTTATCCTGATTTTCTTGAATGATTTTTCCACTCGACTCACTGGATTAGACCGACGGTAAAATAGTTTGAAAGTTCCGATCGATTCAGAGTTGCAGGACTTTGCGTAAAGCAATTTCGATCGATGTCATATCTGGACAAGTGCCAATTACTTTATCAATTTCTCGATCGAGCACAGTGGAGAGGTGATCGAGCATCACAACCGAGTCGGTGGCTAACCCCATTTGTTTGCCTTGTGGACTGTTTCGATCGATCGATACCCGTGTCTCTCCTGTCCTTTCCAAATTAGATGTGATCATTGCCACAATAGTTTGAGGCAAGCTAGTATCCAATCCATCAGCTTGCAAGACTAGAGCGGGACGTTTTTTGGGGTGTTGATTTGGATCGAGATAATGGATGAGAATAACATCACCCCTCTTATAATGGATATTCATAGTTTTTGTTCTAATTTTAAATACCATCGGCAATTGCTCTCACGCTAACCTGAGCAAGATTATTTTGCACCTGCTTTTTTCAGGAGATTGACGATCTCGCGGTTGCCTTGCGCCAGAGCGATCGACATTGGCGATCGACCCTGAGCAGATAGGTTGGGGTTTGCCCGATTTTGGAGTAAAAGTTTGACGAGTTGCACGTTTTTCGCTTCGATCGAGATCGATAGTGGCGTGGTTCCTGCGGCGTAGTTATTAGGATTAGCCCTATAAGCCAACAAGATTTTGGCGACTTCAATCCGACCACTGCTGACAGCTTCTACTAGGGGTGTATAGCCTTCATCGGAGTCGGGATCGACTTTTGCGCCTTTGCTGAGTAATAGTTTGACGATCTCCACATGACCTTTTGCGGCTGCCCTTGACAGAGCATACCCATTGATTCGATCGCCAGCATTGACATTTGCACCTTTGGCTAAAGCTGATTTCACTGCCTTTAGATCGCCTTTGCTTGCAGCATTGAGTAATCGTTTATCCTGTTGCGATCGCTCTGATTTGGTTATAGTTTGCGTTAACTTTGGCGTTAAGTTTCGATCGAGATCGGTAGCGATTCCCTGCGGTGTGCCTATTGCCGAATCAGAAGCACTGATAAGGGCATTCAGGCAAACTACTAGCAAAACCAGACTAGAGCTAAGATATCTTTTCATGATCTACACCATCAATCCCCTAATCTAAATAAGACCAAGCATAGTATATGACTATCGTGAGTTGGATAAAGGTAAAAGGCGATGGCGGTTTAGTTTGCTGAGGGTTGGAACGGGGCATTCGATATTCTTGATGTAGTGCAATGTTAGCGATCGCCCAAATTCAAAAGCATCTGCACTAATTGGGATATACCGCTACAGCAAGGATTTGCATATTCAGGAAGTTTGTTTTGCTTAGCGTTACGTTCAAGATTATTTGCTCTGGCGATCGCCTCCTTCGTCTTTGGCTTAAGTCGATCCAGATAGTAGCAGATCGATTTATCGTAATTGGGAATATGCTGCTTTAAACGATCCTTAGCTTTATCTCGCGAAATATTAGGATAGTAAGCTAACCCCGCACTGAAGTGACGGGGCTTTCGCCAACCGCGCACAACAAGGCAGAATCTTGTAGTAGCCCTGAGATATTCTTATCCAAAGAAC
>JARCMB010000074.1 GCA_030248825.1 Pseudanabaenaceae cyanobacterium MP8IB2.15
CCTAAAGTTCGATCGAGAACAGGGAATTGTGAGTTAACCTGAATGGGTAATGAGTAGTTGCTATAACCCGCAGAAATAGCGTTACTCGATGTTGTATTGAGGTTAGTGGCTGGACTGCGTGTGGGACTACCAATCGCTCCAAAAGCCAAGGATTTCTGATTTGGCCCGCTATAGTCGGGTGAGTCGTAGATTTCGGGCAGCAGGTTAGAACTACTGTCATAAAGCTGAAACTGGGCAGCAAAACTGGGCATAGCTCCGATCAGAATGGAATTAATGGCGATCGATGCGATCGGAAACAGTTGGCGCGAAACTTTGCCGAGTCCGATAAATTTCATAAAGTTGACCTAATTTATATATTGCGGGGATCGATCGCGATCTTCTCGCTCACGGTAGATACTCTCACGACTAATTGCCTCATCCGAAAGTGGTGGAGCTTTAACCTCATGGTTGTTTGCCCAGTCAACGAAAGCATCAATCCATTCCTCAGTGGTCACAGTTTTATAGAATGGTTGCTCTGCTTCCTCGTTAGCTGATAGAGAATCTGTATATTGCAATGAAGAATTAATAATATCCGCTCGATCCTGTTCAGTCCAGTAATCTTTTCGATCGATCGCAGGCAAGTTTTGTTGGACTAGTTCATTAAGAATCAGCGTTACCAAGCGCAATCGTTCAGTGGGTGGCAACGCTTGAACGATGTCATTGTAGATCTCTTTCGTTGTAGCCATTATGAGACATCCTCTTAGTCATCATCCAAGCCTAGCATTTCTCAAGCGAACTTCAGCACACAATCAGGCGATGCTTTCCCGAAACTTTTGCCAATCTTTTTGAACTTGCTGGCTGTAGCCGATCGAATATTTCAACACTTCCGTTTGCCATTCCTGTTTTTTGGCGAAGTCGATTAAATCATCCGCGATCGAAGATCCTTGCCTTCCAGCACTCCGCAATTGCCCCCATGCTACAACTTGACCAATCGATCGCATCAACACCTCAATCTCATCTAATTTGTTATCCCATTTCTCTAACTTCAGGTGATCGGTGGGACTTTGGGTAGACTGCCATTCTCGCAGAACATAGGATTTATCACCAATTTTAACCGCATGGAGAAAAGCAGTCGCCATTGCTTGGATGCGTTGTTGCAAAGCCACAATCCGCTCGGCCTCGTTTTGCCATCGTGGTTCTGGGGATTTAAGTGGAGATTCAAATAGAGATTTGAGATATGGTTGGATACAAGATGACCTTGCCTCCTTCAAATCGAGTAAATAATTGCCGTCAGGAGAACCTTTGCCCTCAACTAGCAACACATAGCGTTCTATGCCCAGACTCCCAGTGCCAGCAATACGTTGCGCCATATCCAATAGCTTAAAGAATTCAGGTTGAGATTGCTGTTGAGCAAAGTCTTGGATAAAAGCTGTGACTTTAGTTCGTTGCTCGACTGAGACGGGTAGTGTGCGTTTGCCATCTAACTCGATCGATCGATTTCCATTTACAACTACGGTACGCTCTTCTAACAAATCTTTGCGCCTATAGACACTTTTTCGCGCCAATAGATCCGCCACCATACCTTCAGCCAGATCCTGCCCCATCCAGTAATGCTTTCCCTCTGCTAAAGCCTCAGTATAAGCAGCCAGAAAACAATCGCATAATTCGATCGCATTCACCTCAGTAGATTTCAAGGTTTGCATGGCAACGATTACACTGGTAAGAAAGCGCGCAATTTCCCAAGTACACGGAGCCAAGACTGCTTCATCAAAATCATTCAGATCGAAATAAATATGTCGTCGATCGCTTTTGTAACTGCCAAAATTTTCGATATGGAGGTCACCACATATCCAAACTATCGGAGCTTTGTTAAACCAAGATGTCTCAGCTAGATCTTGAGATAGATCTTCGTAGAACAGATGACAAGTCCCACGCAGAAATACAAAAGCATCCTGTTGCATCGCGTTGTACTTCAGTTTTAATAGATTGGGATCTCGATCTCGATTGAATCGATCGATTCGATCGAATACTGTCTGCACTGCCATATTTTTACATTCCATTCTAATATCTAATATCCTATGGCAAATCACTCTCTTTCTCTAGCAGCACTCGTTCTTGCAGGTGGACAAAGTTCGCGGATGGGACAAGACAAAGCTCTTTTATGCTGGGATGGCACATCAATGTTACAACGAGTCTGCCGCGCCGCATCGCCTTGCTGCGATCGAGTCTACATTCTCACTCCTTGGCAAGAGCGTTATCAAGCTTCGATCGACAACACCGTCCTAAATCTTCACTGGTTAGCAGAAACCAACCCAGGACAGGGTTCGATCGTGGGCTTGTTGCAGGGAATGACGGAAATTGAGGCAGATTGGATTCTCCTCCTAGCCTGCGATCTACCTCTGCTCGATCCTGTGATTCTTCAGGTTTGGATAAATCAACTCGATCGACTCACTAATCAAACTCTCGCACTTGTACCACGTCAATCTCACGGCTGGGAACCTCTGTGTGCTTTTTACCGTAAGACCGCCTTGCCAGAACTTCAGAACTTCATCCAACAAGGTGGTCGATCGTTTCAAATCTGGCTATCCCAAATCTTAGTGCAACCGATTCATCCGATCGATCGACAATCCCAAATGCTCTGGAATTGCAACACCCCGCAAGATTTCTGGGCAGCCCAAGCTTCTGACAAAAATATAACTACCTAAACGGCGGCGAGTAGATTAAACCACCTTGAGTCCAGAGGTTATTCAACCCACGCGCCAAGTTGAATTTTGTGCCAGGGCCAAGATTGCGATTGTAAATTTCGCCATAGTTACCAACATGCTTAACCACTCTTGCCGCAAAATCAGGACTTAAGCCCATATTTTTGCCAAGTTCACCCTCAGTACCCAAAAAGCGTTTAACTTCAGAACTGGGGCTACTTGCCATCTGCGCCACATTTTTAGAGTCAATGCCCAACTCTTCGGCTGCCATTGTTGAGTAGATAATCCACTTCACGGCATCAAACCATTTAGAATCACCATTGCTTACAGCAGGGGAC
>JARCMB010000422.1 GCA_030248825.1 Pseudanabaenaceae cyanobacterium MP8IB2.15
CCTTTAATCTTGATGGCGGCAACACTAACCGAGTTACTGGAGTTTGTGGATACTAGCCATGCGGCTCTACCAATTTGGCGCAAAGTAGCGGAAGCAAAGTTTCCTGGGGCAATCACGCTGGTATTACCGATTAACGATCGAGGCAAACACTTAAATTCTGGGTTCACCACAATTGGTGTGCGGATTCCTGATTGTTCGATCGCGATCGAATTGCTCCAACAAACAGGCGCATTACTAACTACTAGTGCCAACAAAACTAATCAGCCGCCATTACGCCAGATGAGTTCGATCGCCGTCCAATTTCCCTCAGTGCTGGTAGTGGCAGATCGCAACCCAGATCGAATTAGCGGCAGTGGCTTACCCTCAACTGTTCTAGAATGGACTGATTCGGGTTGGCGGCTCCTGCGGCAGGGGCAGGTGAGCATCGCTGATTTACCCCCAAATAATTTACAAGATTTTTTGCCAGAAATTAGCCAGATATAAGTTGGAGAGCTAGACACAGTGCAGTGCCCTAAACACAAGACAGTAGAACTAAAAAGCCATAAAGTCACTGGTGACCTAGCGACGCAGCAATGCGACACCTGCACGGGTATATGGATTCCCGCCGTTGAGTATGAAGCATGGCAGCCCACCCAGCCAACTAGCACCAACAAGCCCAATTTCATCAGCTTAGACATTAACTTTGAGCCTTCAGAATTTGATGCGAAAGCAGGGCTATGTCCAGAATGTGGCAGTTACTTAGCCAGAGCTAGAGTAAATCTAAGTAAGCCTTTTTATGTGGAGCGTTGTTCGAGTTGTGCTGGGATCTGGTGCGATCGAGGCGAATGGGAGATCTTAGAAAAACTGGAATTGCACACCAAAATCCCCCAACTATTTTCGAGTAAATGGCAAGCGCAGATGCGGGAAGTGCATCAGTCCCAATCAGAGCGACAGATGGTAATTAATCGGCTGGGCGGAGAATTAGCAAATCGACTTTTCGAGCTAGCAGATACATTAGAAAAACATGAGCATGGTAGTTTTGCCGCCGCTTACATCATGCGCCGTTTCGATAAAGACAGAATCTCGATCGACTCAAATAGCAAAGCTAAGCCTGCTAATCCAGAGGCTAACCCATCGGTCTTGAAATAAGGCAGTTTTTGGTAAAAAATTACCCATTCCGAAGCCCCTAAATCCCCAATTCTGGGGACTTTGACTTTCAGACCCCCCAGAATTGGGGCAGGGGGCAGTTGAGTCGATTCTTTAAAGGAAATTCTCCTTAGCTAAAAATCCTCGTCATAGCCGCCGCTACCACTACCAGCCGCCGTTTCGTTATCTCGTTTAGAACCGAGCAGATTTAGTTGATCGACAGAGATCAGGGGTTTTTGCCGATCTTCACCTGTGCTTTTATCCTGCCATCGATCGAATTTAAGCGCACCAGAGATTCCGATTAAGCTGCCTTTTTTGACATAGTTAGCGGCAATCTCAGCAGTTTTACCCCAAATTTCCAGTTCAAACCAGTCAGGTGGATCATCACGATTTTTGCTGCGACGATCGACCGCGATCGCAAAGCTACACTTAACCTTGCCTGACTCAAAGTACTTAACTTCTGGATCTCTGCCCGCCCGTCCAACCAAATTAATTTTGTTTAGGCTCATAATTATTCCTGAGTTATTCCAATATCCATTTTGCCACCTAGGTGACTGATCTAGTTAAGCTTTCGACACTGTGTTCTAGTGCACTTGACAGCGATATTGCTTTAAGAATAGATCTGTCTTACTTGATTCGATCTCGATCGCTTTGATTTCGCCATGAACAAAACACCAACAATCCCACGAAATAAGTCTACAAGTAAATTTCTTGGCTTATTTCAGCACTTGACGCTCTCCCAAACAGCAGGTTTATTAGGATTGGGAGCATTAAGTCTCGTATTAGTAGGCTGGGGATGGTGGAGCATAACAGAGCGGACTAAAATCTATCGCCTGACGCTAGCGGCTGGGGCAGTAGAGGGAGAAAGTTATATTCTCAGTAAAGCGATCGAACAGGTAGTGGAAAAATACCAGCCCAATATTCAAATCGAAGTCAAAGAAACTGGCGGCACTTCTGAAAACCTAAAACTCCTAGATGCCAACGAAGCTCAATTGGTCACAGCCCAGTCTGACGTTCCCGCGAGTTCATCTGCAACAGTTGTGACAAATCTTTATCAGGATATATTTCAGCTAGTTGTTCAAGGAAAATCCAATATCAAGCAATTTTCGGATTTTCGAGGCAAAAAGCTGCGAATTGGTCTGCCATCAAAGGGTGGACAATTTCGCTCGTTTATTGAAATCGCTAATCATTACGGTTTGCAAATCTCTGACTTTAACTTTGTTGGCAGTAATGAACGAGAAGCGGATGATGCTTTTCGTCAAGGTCAAGCTGAAGTAGTATTTCGCGTGCGAGCCTTGGGCAACAAGTACATATCTGAACTAATTCAGACTTATCAAGGGCGGTTGCTGCCAATTGACCAAGCAGCAGCAATGAAGATCAAATATCCAGCGTTTCAACCTGCGGTAATTCCGAGAGGAGCTTACAGGGGTAATCCTGCCATGCCCATAGTCGATCTACCGACAGTCGCAGTGCAGAGGGTTTTGTTGGCACATCGAGACACGGACAAAGATCTAATTCAATTAGTGACCAGCATCATTGACAGCAATCGCCAAGAGATCGCGGCTGCCATCCCAGATCGGCATAAGGAGGTCAGACCCTTAGTTGACAGCATTAGTCGTCCCAATCTACTCGGTAGCAATAGAGTTCCCATTCATCCTGGCGCACAAGCCTATTACGATCGCGATAAACCGTCTTTTATCCAAGAAAATGCCGACTACGTGGCGTTAATCCTGACTGTAATTTTGCTCGTAAGCTCTTGGGTCTTGCAAATGAAGTCTTTGGTCGCGGGCAAGCGAAAAGATGCGGCGGACGAATATATTAAAGTCTCACTGGAATTGATGAACGACGATCGCGGCAGCATTGAAGAAGTCCAACTGGATTTAGAGAAGATCTTTAGACGTGCGGCAACAGACTTGATTAGGGAAAAGATCTCACAGGAATCGTTTCGGACTTTTAATGAAGCATATAAGACTACAAGAGAATCGATCGAACGCAAGCGATTACAAACTGAAAGACTGCAAAAAGAGCGTGCCGACGAGTTGATCAAACAAATCTTTGCGCTGATGCAAGCTAAATCTGGTGACATCAAAAACAGACTTGCTAAACTCGATCTCATCCTCGAATCTGCGGCGGCTGGATTGGTGTCAAACCATATATCCCAAGAGTCATTCCGTACTTTTATTGAAGCCTACAAAACTGCTAGAGATGCGATTGGGCGCAAACTTGAGTTTGAAGAGGCGGATAAAGTTCCATCCACCAGCAGCAAACCTTAGAATTAGCTCGCCACTTTCAGCCACTTCAACTTCCATAACATGCCAGAAAGTGAGTTAGTAAAAACATGGGCAGTGATTGCAGGCATGAGGTCGCCTGTCACCAAGGTCACAGTACCGAGCATCGAGCCAACCAGCATTGCCCAGAACATGTAAGGCCAGTGCTTGAGGCTGGTTAGATGTAGACCGCCAAAGATCGCACTACTAATCACTACGGCTGATACATCCATACCCAGCCCAGGGATCGCCACACCCCGAAATAAAATTTCTTCGCTCATTCCAGGTAGCAAGCCCAACCAGATCAAATCCACCATATTTAGAGGTTTGAGTACGATCTCTAAATAGCTGTCGGCAGCAACTCGATAGCCCTCCCAGACTTGATAAATTAAGCCACTCAGAAGCACAATTAGTACTCCTAAGGCTATACCCACGCCAAAATTTGGTAACTGCCAAGTAAATCGCACAGGATGGACATCAAACAGATGAATCCAGATTGAAGCGATCCCAAATAGGACTAAAGCTGTAACCGCCATCGCAATCAGGATCTGCGATCGAGACAAAATTTTGGTGTCAGGAGAGTCATTCATAAGCCTTGTTTAAATATTCGGTTGTAAATGACCAAGTCTTCATGATTTCAGCAGAAATAGCTTATTAATCACATCTTCCACGATTTTATCGGGTGTGGAAGCCCCCGAAGTAATGCCAACTCTGATTTTCCCTGTCGGTAGCCAATGTTCCGATCTCGTCAACGGTTGACCAAGCGGTTTATGCTCGATCGAATTGGCATCGATCATTCGATCTTCACTATCGATGTGATAGGACGGCAAAGTTCGATCGATCGCAATCTCCTGCAAATGTGTTGTGTTAGAAGAATTGTAGCCACCAATCACAATCATCAGATCCAAAGGTTGTTCCACAATCTCTAGCATGGCATCTTGGCGTTCTTGGGTGGCATCGCAGATCGTATTGAAAGCCAGAAAATGATCGTTAAAAGCAGCTACGCCATACTTTTGCATCATCGTGCGTTCAAATAATTTTCCGATTGCTTCAGTTTCGCCCTTCAGCATTGTTGTCTGGTTCGCCACCCCAACACGCTCTAAATGTCGATCGGGATCGAAACCAACCGAAGTGGCGTTGTTAAATTTGGCAATAAATTCGGCTCGATCGCCACCATGAAGGATGTAATTAGACACATACTCAGCTTCTTGGGAATTGAGGACAACCAAGTAGCGTTTGGCATAAGAACTCGTGGCGACAGTTTCTTCGTGGTTATATTTGCCATGAATAATCGAGGTGAAATCTGCTTTTTTATGCTTTTCCACCCGATTCCACACCTTCGATACCCAAGGACAAGTTGTATCGACGATCATGCAACCAATTTGGCTGAGGAATTGAGTTTCTTGGACGCTTGCCCCAAATGCAGGCAAAATTATGACATCACCCTTTGCTACACCCGAAAAGTCTTTTTGTCCCGTTCGATCGACCGTAATAAACTGCACATCCATGTCCTTGAGGCGTTGATTAACGGCAGGATTATGGATAATTTCGTTGGTAATCCAGATCCGCTCAGTCGGGAATTGACGGCGAGTTTCGTAAGCAATCGCGATCGCCCGTTCCACGCCCCAGCAAAATCCAAATGATTTTGCCAGATAAATCGTCACATCACCTTGGGTGTAGATGTAGTCATGTTCGCGGATTGTTTGTACCAAGTTACTGTGGTACTCACTCTTCATATCACTTTCGACTTCCTCTCCATGCCCAAATCCCTGACGATTGTAATTGGGAGATTTTTGTAACGATCGTCTCAACGATTGGGTGTCAAGAGTTTCAGCCTCAGTTGTGATGTCCATAAATAACTCAAAAATATACTTAAAAACTATGCCAGTAATTTTCTGTCAAGACCTCAGTTCATATTAACCCCGATTTGACTCGATCGATCTAGTTGGACGATCGACCAAGCGATTGCCAGATGCCCATTATCAG
>JARCMB010000423.1 GCA_030248825.1 Pseudanabaenaceae cyanobacterium MP8IB2.15
AAGTTTGTTGGCGATTTTCGCGGCATCGAACCGCTCAATCGCCTCGCTATCCATCCCCACCGTGTAGACGGATGGGGTATTCCGCGAATTAGATAAAAAAGAGCTTAGCCTTTAGGCTAAACCCCCAAATTATTATGAACTTCAAAAATACTTAACGGGAAGAGTTACTTTTCTCTGATTTTACATATTCTTTCTGATAGCTATTTCTTAAAGATTGAATATCCTTAGGATTAACATCAGATTTGGCAAAGAACCGATTGATAATAATCTGATCTAAGGAAAACTGACCAGCTCCATTAACTGCAAAAAAGGCGAAGCATACACCATACAAGGCCGAAAGCTCAATGGTAGGAATGGAGAAGCCTGAAATGTGAACATGGTGATAAATTGCAACTAACATTGTGGACATAAGCCCAAATGCAGCAGGACGAGTTAACAAACCCAATACTAGCAATGGAGCACCAATTAATTCAGTTAAAGCTGCAACATAGCTAAAGAAAATGGGGAAAGGTAAACCAATTTCCGCCACATATGCCTCAGCAAAGCCTTGAATATCACTGATTTTATCTAGCCCGTTGTGAAATATAACTACGCCTGCAACTACTCGAAGAATGGTTAGGGCAAATTGGGTGACAAAGCGAGGCGCATTTTCGGAGCGAAGTAAGGATGGTCCCAAGGCAACAATATTCCGAACAGTATTATTCATAAGAAATTAAATTTATGTGAGATAATCTTTACTTATTGTAATGATTCGTTATGTTTATATTAAAATCTTAACATTAAATTTTAAGAACAGTGAATTTAAGCCGAAATTAATCACAAATTGACTTCATGGTGTAGAAATGAAATTTCTAAGGAATATTCCTTTAAAAATTGAGATAAAGCTTCCAATTTCTGCCATGCAGCACCATGATCAATTATGGTTCGGGCTAAGTTAATGCCGTCTTCCCAGTTCGGCTCCAGACAAGATCTCCAAAGAGTTGCTATAGCCCACAACTGAATCAGATACAGAATCTTTGATTATCGTCCAGCCACAGCCGTTGGATTTCACCCTTCGCACTTCGGCTCGTTATTCACCAAAACCAAGTAAGAGTGACAAAGTAAAGTTAACACCCAAAATCCTAAAACCACAGATTGGCTCTGTTCTGCAACCCTTTAATTTTCTCAGTTTACTTATGCTTACCTACATATTGGTTGCAACTTGTGAGCTTAATCTGTGGATAATCAATTTCTGTGAGAAATCAAGCTATTCTGACTGCGTAGCTTCGTCTTTTCAGATCTTCAGATCGTTATAGATTCAGAGGATTCTAGACTATCCTAAAAACCGTGCTGTAGTTTTAAGTTATTGGCAATTTATGCAAACGCTCCCAAACGCTAACTCCATCTGGCAACGCCTCAGAAATAACGAGATTTCTTCTTGCGACGAGGCGCTTTCAATGTTGATCGATCAGCGAGGGATAATGCAGATCGATCTGCTAGATGCCGATCTTAAGTTTCGGTTCTTTCGGGAATTTGACGACATTGATGCTCTCCCACCTGTAATTCCACTATTGCTGTGGCGGAGTTGTTATTATCTCGGTAGTCCGTCCAACCTATCTGATGGGCAGATTAAGTTTTTAAGCGATCGAACCCTGACCGAAATTAAAATCGTGTCGATCTCGCCCGAAAGCTACCGCATGTGGTTTCGTCGCCAGAATATTCACGACCCCAACAGCATCAACTCCGTCGTCCCGATTAATCCGCTCACAGGCGAAACGGAGCAAGCTGATATCCGTGAAGTTACTGACCTCTATCTTTCCCAAGCTGCCGACCAAACTCGCCGCATTAATGCAATCATTTCGGTGGCTCTGCAACATCGCGCTAGTGACATTCACCTCGAACCAACGCAGTCAGGTTTGCGGATCAGGTGTCGAATTGACGGGATCTTGCGTGACATCAAAACCCTGCCACTCGAAGTCAGTCGCAAAATCATCGTGGCACTGAAAGTGATGTGCAACATGGATATTGCCGAAAGCCGCCGCCCTCAGGATGGTCGAATTGGCAAAAACTATGCTAATAACGACACGCTGGATATGGGCTTGGATATGCGGGTTAGTACTTTGCCCTGCGTTGGGGGCGAAAAGATCGTGATCCGTCTCCTGCCGCGTGAAAATCCTTTTTCTAACCAGCTTGAAGGCTTAGGATTTACGCCCCGCGCCTTGAATATTTATCGCCACTGGCTCCAACAACCCCAAGGATTAATTATCATGACTGGCCCCACTGGTTCGGGTAAAACCAGCACACTCTACACAAGTTTGCAGATGTTGGCAACAGAGCGCGTCAATGTTGTTACGGTCGAAGATCCTGTGGAATATGTTCTGCCTAATATCACTCAAACTCAGGTACATGAACCAGCAGGTATGACCTTTGCCTCAGGCTTGCGGGCGATTTTGCGTCAAGACCCTGATATCGTCATGGTCGGGGAAGTGCGCGATCCCGAAACGGCTGAAACTGTGATCAGAGCAGCTTTAACTGGACATTTGGTGCTGAGTACAATGCACACTAACGATGCGGCAAGTGCAATTCCGCGCTTAAAGGATCTCGGTCCCGACCCTGGCTTGATCAGCGATGCCTTGCTGGGGATCGTGGCACAGAGGTTAGTGCGTAAAATTTGTCCTTTTTGCTCAGAGCCACACACACCTTCGCTATCCGAGTTGCAAGCTTTACATTTAGATCCAAAAAACACAAAGCTCACAGGCTGGCGACGCGGCAAAGGCTGCGATAAATGTCTCGGCACAGGTTTCTTAGGACGAGAAGCTGTGGTGGAATTACTCGATATCAACGACACCGTGCGTCAAATTATCTATGAAGGTAATGTAACGCAGATGAATCGTTACCTCAGCGAGATTGAGTATGATTCTTTTCGAGTCGCTTCGATCGAGAAAGTGACATCAGGCATCACCACAGTTGAGGAAGTACTGCGCGTTTTACCTCGCAGTGCTCTGATCAATAAACCACCTGTCCTGATGCCTCGATCGACAGCTTCACAATCCTTACAAGCAATATCTTCGCCAGATCAGGCATCTCCAAGTAATGGCAGCCATCTCAATCAAAAGACTAAAGCTTGACCTCAATGTCAACGCCAGCCGCTAGATCCAACTTCATCAGGGCATCAATGGTTTTGGCTGATGGTTGGTAAATGTCAATAATGCGGCTGTGAGTACGAGTTTCAAAATGTTCGCGTGAGTCTTTATCGACGTGAGGCGATCTCAGTAAGCAATAAACACGGCGGCGGGTAGGCATGGGAATTGGGCCGATCGCTGTGGCATTGGTGCGGTTAGCAGTTTCGACGATTTTTTCGCAAGAGGTATCAAGCAATTTGTGGTCAAATGCTTTAAGACGGATGCGGATTTTTTGTTGTTGTAGAGTTGCCACTATGGTTTAAGCGAAGGATAAATTCAGCGTTTTGTATTCTACCATCAATTTCTCTCTCGCTATAAGTCAAATTGGTACTTTTAAAAATTCTTGTTTCTAATGTTCGATCTTTTTCTGCTTGATCGAGATTAAAGAGTGTTCTAAGCTCTCCTTAGATACTTTTCTCCCCACTCATGCATCGAATCAAGAATCGGTTTGAGCGTCTCTCCAACTGGGGTAAGTGAGTATTCCACTTTGGGGGGAACTTGCTGGTAAACCATTCGGTTGATAATGCCGTCATGCTCAAGTTCTCGCAGTTGTTGGGAGAGCACTTTCTGCGTGATCCCATGCAGGGCACGATGTAGTTCGCCAAACCGTCTCGTCCCCAAAAATAATTCACGCAAGATCAAAACTTTCCACCTTCCGCCAATCACCTTTAAAGCGCACTCTACGGCACAGCTAGCCTTGTCATTAGTGCGACTAATATGTGTATGTGGATCGTCAAGCTCAGCTTTTGTCAATTCGATCGATTTCACCATCTTATTGCCTCTAGAAGCTAATAAATTTCATTAGTATCATTTTGGGTAGTATCTTACTTAAAAGTGCATACTTTACATAAACATTGTGGATCTATTAAAGTTTAGATAATCAATAATTACAAGTTAGGACGTAGAAAATTATGCTGACACTACGTAAATCAGAAGAAAGAGGACATGCTAGTCACGGCTGGTTGGATAGTTATCACACCTTCTCCTTTGCCAGTTACTACGATCCTGCACATATGGGATTTAGAGCATTGCGAGTGATCAACCAAGATCGCGTCAGTCAAGGTATGGGATTTGGGACACATCCTCATAGAGATATGGAAATCATCTCTTATGTGCTTGAAGGTTCGCTCGACCACAAAGACAGTATGGGAAATGGATCGACAATTTTTCCTGGGGAAGTCCAACGCCTAAGTGCAGGTACTGGTATGACACACAGCGAATTTAATCACTCTAAAACCGATCCCGTTCATTTTCTCCAAATTTGGATTTTACCAAATCAAACTGGAATTAAGCCCAGCTACGAACAAACGATGTTCCCCAAAGAAGAGAAGTTAAATAAGCTGCGTCTGGTTGCCTCTCATGATGGTCGTGATGGTTCTGTGCTTGTACATCAAGATCTCAATCTTTATGCCACGATCTTGGAAGCAGATGCAAAAGTAGACTTCACCTTACCAGTCGATCGATATGCCTGGGTACAAGTAGCTAGGGGTGCAGCCACCCTGAATGGACAACCACTCAAAGAAGGTGACGGTGTTGCTGTAAGCAAAGCAGGTCTACTCTCTCTAGTTGGTCAAGATCATGCCGAAGTTCTGATTTTCGATTTGGC
>JARCMB010000424.1 GCA_030248825.1 Pseudanabaenaceae cyanobacterium MP8IB2.15
GGTAAGTGCCCCGACTTCGCTCGATCGGAAAAATCAATTTCAGATTTATTTAACCAGCAGCCTTTAACATGCCAGCCCACGAGATCGCCAAATTCTGTATAGTTTTGCGAAGCACTCAACCAAATTCGTTTTTGCACAGTAAAGCCAAATCTATTATTACTATGCTGAAGCCATAACTTATCTATAGTCCCGATTACCTTGTATGGCAGTAGATCGATATCCTTAGCTCTTAAATAGCCTTCGCTTTCTCGATCGGTAGCTTTGAGCATGATTGCTTTAGTCTCCTCATCGGCAGCTTGCCATTGCGATTCAGTCAACAAATTTTGCAGTCGATCGAAGTCTAAGCCCGAACTCGCCGCAGTCAAGTCTGAAGTATCTTCCATATTTCCCTCTGATTGGTCAATATATGCCAACGATCGCTTACTCAAAAGCCAAATTACAAGTATGTAATTTTTAAATTCCCCCCGATCGATTTCTGGAGTCTTGCCAGATTTCAGCCTTAACTGATTAGCTTTACGAAAGCGTGGATACAATTATAGTCGTTTGCAAATTAACAAGCCGTAAGGTTACAGGTCTTAGGGTGAGCCTTAAGCCTCACAAAATAATTGCAATAAAAGTAAATTTTGACTCGATCGCTCTCAGTCTATACTTATGGATCGCTGGATACCTCCTTATTTGTAGTCATGTCGCTTACAACAACTGAATTTGGCTTGTTAGCTCAAGGAATGGGCGTTTTTGTACTGGTTTGTGCCTTAATTACAGGGCTCGCCTTTGCCCGAAGCTGGAGCTGGCGATTTCGCTTTGTGGGAGTAACTTCCTTCTCGGTCGTCCTCACCGCAGGATTATTCGCACTTTCGATTACGCCATTCATCGTGCCGACTGTTACTGGTGCAGTGCCCTATGACATCGTGTTCGATCGATTTGGGCCTGAAGCTGTAATTACTGTTTCACCTAAGATCACAACTGAACAACTAGACGCAACTTTACGGCAGGCCTCAAACAGGCTATTTTCGACTGGTCGGAATAGTCAAAACACCACTGACCAGCTAACGATTCGCGCCCGCACGGTTTTGCACCTACGTCCTGGGGTATCCCAACCTCTATATATTGGCGAAGTTAAGCGATCTCTGCGTCGCCGTGATGATCCAAAAATGGAAGTGCAAATTTTCCAAGATGAATTAGCTAAGATTTCAGCAGGATAGGGTTTAGCCCTTTAGATTTGAATGATATTCAAAGCTAGATACATTGCCTCAGCCATACAAGCCAAGTGGTAATTAGTGGCTTCTCAAGCTGACCAACTGCATTAATGTAGGCTTTATGTAAAGGTTGGGTTCGATCGACTAAACAAATCAAAACTCCTGTATCGCACAAAATCATAATTTCAGACCTTGCTGCTGATACTTATCGATCAAATGCTGTTGATAGTCACCTTGAATTGGATCTGGCAGTAGTGGTAATTGCTCTACCTCTTCTACCCATTTTTCCCAAACAGCAGTCATTTTGGAATCAGATTGTCCATTTTCAGACTGATTCAATACCAGCACTACCTCATATTCCCCAACAGGAACATTGGCAGGTAATTTTACTCGCAGCGTCCGATCATCCCCAATTTGTACCTTTGCTTCGATCGTTTGCATCTTTGCCTCTCCTTTTAACTGTTTGACATTTTAATCGATCGAATATCAAGCACCGCTAGTCATCACCATTGGTCCTGCGGGTTCTGTGGCTGATGGCGAGGCCTCAACTGTGATAATCAGAGCCTCGATATTTTCACTATTAGGGATAGCGAACTTAGATACAACATTGCCATGAGAGCCAGCTTTAAAGGAACCAAAGGGCAGCTTTTTGTCACCTACAACCGCCCAGAGATAATAGACTTGACCTTCTGGTAAGGTAGGTAAATTTCTCAGCACCAGTACGGCTTGAGGTTCTCCAGGAGTCATCACCATATTGCCTGAAGCGGATGATGCCATATCCATACCCTTGAGCGCGACTAGGCTAGTACTGGATTGCTGTAACATCGCGATCGCATCTTTTTGTTGCACGATCTGACTTTGAGCCGTAACTAAATCTTGACGCAACCGATCGCTTTCGCCGCCAAAAAAAATCGCCAATAGGGTAGGAATCCCAACAAGGATTAGAGTCCAACCTAGAGGGATGCTGTTTGTTTTAATCTTTGCCTTAATCTCAGGACTAGAATCGAACGCTGTGCTTGATAAAATCGCGGTCCGCAGATGAGTTGGCGGAGATATCTTAGGCAAACCATAAGGCAACAAAGCCAAAGTTTCTTGTAATCCATTCACTTCAGCGATCAAATCAGGATTTTCCGCTAGGAGTTGCTCAACTTTCTGCACTTCCTGCGGATCGAGGTTTCCTAAGACATAACCAGCAATTAATTCTTCTAAATCTTGAGGCAGTGGTGAGGTCATGATAGCTATCCGATTAGGTCTTGTAAGTGATGTCTGAGTTTGAGTAATCCCTGCCGATTCCGAGTTTTGATTGTGCCGAGGGGAATATTGAGCTGCTTGGCGATTTCTGACTGACTCAAGCCTTCGTAATATGAAAGTTCTAACACTTTTCGTTGTTGCTCTGGGATCTGCTGGAGTGCGGCTTGCACTTGTTGAGATCGCTGATCGAGTGAAGCTGCTTCGAGTGGACTTGGTGGTTGTGGTGCGGTCTGAACTACTTGCCCCCAACGTTGCAAAAATTTGGTGACGACGTTACGGGAACGCAGCTTGTCGATCGACCTCGATCGAGTCAGGGTGCTAAGGAAACTACCCAGAGAGCCGCGTGCAGGATCGTAAGTCTGACGTTGCCAGAATGTGAGGAAAATTTCTTGAGTTAAGTCTTCTGCTTCTTGAGGGTTGCTAAGAGTCCTCAATGCCAAACTGTAAACAAGTTTGCTGTAGCGATCGTAAATAATCCCCAAAGCATCTGTGTAACCAGATTTTAGCTTTTTGTATAACTCTGCATCGGTCAGATCCTGTAAATTACTGGGCAAATTATCGGGTAAATTATCGAATCGATCGCTTTCAGGTTTGGCTGCCATAGACGTTTTGAGAATAAATTTGGAGATGCCGAGCTGACACCCACTCACTCACACTTAAGCGTCAACTATGACAGTTTAAATGTCAATTCTGCAAAAAAATTAGATTCTCAATCAATCTCGATTAATCTCCCCCAGAAATATCCTCCTAAAACTAGTCTTACAAAATATACGGCAGCCAACCCCAATTGGATTTACACAAATTCAGCCACTGATGCGATCGAGAATAACCACAAATGCCCTCATCCAAAATCCAACCCAATTCGTAATAACAACAGAACTACAAAGTACGAATGGTTCACCACGATAAACTAGGAGAAACACCAATGAAACTTACATCACTAATCTCAGGTATTGTTTTAGCTAGCACCCTCACCACTGCCGCCATCAGCACATCCGCTTCGATCGCTACTGCCGACACGATGAAAAAGCCTGATCCTATGGGCAACATGACCAAGCCCGACACAATGAAAAAGCCCGATCCTATGGGCAAGCCTGACATGATGAAAAAGGATGCGATGGGTTTAACTGCCGCCAAAAAAATTGCCAAACTCACTGAAATCAAAGGCAAGAAAGGTAGCGGCGATTTGATGCGTAGCTATTTTGCTGGGGATCTAGAGCCAATTGGGATGCAGCCTGGTGGTACTGGCATGGTTGTAAATTTCTACAACAAAGCTGGTAATATTACTGTCTCTTACTGCTCTACCTTTGATGTTGTTGTGGCAGTCAAGACAGGTAAAATCGCCAAATTTGCAGCGGCTGAAGTGAAGTAGAACTTCATCCCTAACCCCTCTTCTTGAGGGGGAATACTTAGGAGACCAGCCCCCTGCCCCCAATTCTGGGGGTTCTGAAAATCAAAGTCCCCAGAATTGGGGATTTAGGGGCTTAAGAATGGGGAATTCTTTTGCCAGAAACCGCCTTAACATCTATACAAAACTAATCACCGTGGAAGCATCAGCTCAAGAATCGCATCCTCATCTGCGCCCAAAACCGCGCCCCAAGCAGGCGATTTTAGCCAAGATATTTCACTGGGCTAATATCATTGCCTTGTTGCTGATGATTACCAGTGGCTTACAAATTTATAATGCCAACCCAGTGTTTGGGGGGCGCGCAGGTTGGCACTTTCCCGATCTGGTGATCTTGGGTGGCTGGCTGGGCGGCGGACGGCACTTTCACTTTGCGGCGATGTGGTTGTTTGGGCTAAATCTGCTGTGGTATGGGATTTATGTGTTTGTGACGAAACGCTGGGAACGACGTTTTTTTGGCAGGGTCGATCGAAAATCCCTACTGACTGGTCAAAACCAAAAACGCAAGAACTACGCGCTCCATCGTCTTGTATATACTTTAATAATTCCTGTGCTTTTACTGGCTTTACTATCAGGATTTGGCATGTATAAACCAGTGCAGTTTCACTGGATTGTCGATCTGTTTGGGAGCTGGCAAGCCTTGAGAATTGTGCATTTTATCTCAGTGCCGATTATTCTGATTTTTAGCCTAGGGCATTCTCTGCTTGGTCTGAAGGTTGGTGGGAAGTCTCTAACTGAGTCAATGTTTTGGTAGAGTTTTGGTAATGTTTGGGAAGAATATCGATGTCAGATCATTTATCAGATCCTTTAATTAAAGTCCCACAGAATCGCTTGCTTGTGCGTCGCCGATTTCTGCAAATTGCGGGGCTATCAGGTTTAAGCTTGGTCACAGGTGGTTGTGCCTCTAGCTTATTGGATGATGTCGTGAATAAGACGTTTGAGCCACTGAATCAAAGCGTCGAAACTTTAATGTTTAATCCTGCCAAACTTGCGCCCGAATTCCCCCAAAGTTCGATCGAACCAGATGCTTTACTGATCAATACTTTTAAAGATACGCCTGTAATCGATCGAGAACAATTTCGGCTGCAAATCAACGGTGAAGTGGCTAATCCGATCGACCTCAGCCTCAGCCAAATTCAAGCTCTGCCTTATACTTCCATGACGATTCGGCATATTTGTGTGGAGGGATGGTCGGCGATCGTGCAGTGGGCGGGGGTACGGTTGCCCGAAATCCTTAAAATGGCAAAACCCAATGCTAATGTTCGTTATGTTTATTTCCAATCCGCCGATGGTTATTACGAAAGTTGGGATTTAGCCTCAGCCATGCATCCTCAGACTCTCATGGCTTACGAGAAAAATGGTCAACCGCTTTCGATCGACAATGGTGCTCCTTTACGATTAGCCGCGCCAATCAAATTGGGTTACAAGCAAAGCAAGTGGGTAACTGAGATTACGCTGGCGAGTGAATTGCTGCCGACTAAAGGCTATTGGGAAGATCGAGGCTATGAGTGGTATGGCGGTCTGTAGTGGCTAATTCGTAATAGCCAAGAGTATTTACCTGACAGCCAGTTGATTTTGTGGTTTGATCTTAGTAGATTTAAAGGAAAGGTCATGATTGCAACTCCATCTGCATCTTCTCAATCGATCGAGTCTTTATTAGGCGATGAAGCTGAGTATCTATTGGCACATCAGGCAAAGGTTTCCAAGGATTTGCTACACCTACCTGGCCCTGATTTCGTCGATCGAATATTTGCCCAGAGCGATCGTAGTGTTCAAGTCCTACGAAATCTTCAGCAACTCTATGGTTCAGGACGATTAGCAAATACAGGTTATCTTTCCATTTTGCCAGTCGATCAAGGCATCGAACATTCCGCAGGGGCATCATTTGCCGCAAATCCGATATATTTCGATCCAGAGAATATTATAAAGCTAGCGATCGCATCGGGATGTAATGCTGTAGCTACGACTTTGGGAGTGCTTGGATCGGTATCGCGGAAGTATGCCCACAAGATTCCGTTTATTCTCAAGATCAATCACAATGAACTTCTCACCTTCCCAAATCAATTCGATCAGGTGATTTTTGCGTCGATCGAACAAGCTTGGAATTTGGGTGCTGTGGCAATCGGCGCGACGATCTATTTCGGCTCGGAGCAATCTACGCGGCAGATTCAGGAGATCGGTCAGGCTTTCGCGCTGGCTCACGAATACGGCATGGCAACAATTTTGTGGTGTTATCTTCGTAATAATGCGTTTAAACAAGGGAAAGATTTCCATCTCTCTGCCGATCTGACAGGACAGGCAAATCATCTTGGCGTAACGATCGAAGCTGATATTATCAAACAGAAATTACCTGAGAACAATGGCGGCTATGCAGTTGTCGCTCAGGCAAATCGCAGTACTTATGGCAAAACTGATGAGCGAATTTATACGGAATTAAGCTCAAATCATCCGATTGACCTGACTCGTTATCAGGTGCTGAACTGTTACTGTGGTCGAGCAGGTTTGATTAATTCAGGTGGAGCCGCAGGGAAAGAGGATCTTGCTGATGCCGTTCGCATGGCAGTGATTAATAAACGCGCAGGTGGTTCTGGCTTAATCTCTGGACGCAAAACCTTCCAAAAGCCTTTTGAGGAGGGAGTTAAACTCTTCCATGCCATTCAAGATGTCTATCTTTCCGATCGAGTAACAATTGCTTAATTTGCCCGCTTAATTTGTCATCTTTATCTCTTATCTCTCGCCCCCTGCCCCCAATTCTGGGGGGTCTGAAATCTAAGTCCCCAGAATTGTGGATTTAGGGGCTCTTCGGAATGAGTAATTTTTTTACCGAAAACCGCCTAAAAGAGATATTAGTTCTAAAACTGATTTAGGAAGCGTAGATCGCTATTAAATAAAC
>JARCMB010000075.1 GCA_030248825.1 Pseudanabaenaceae cyanobacterium MP8IB2.15
GCCGAAATCACAGTGTTGTCTGGGCTTCCTAGTCTACCGAACGGTGTCGAAAACAAACTGTTTGCGTTACCAAGACCATCATTGAACCCATTAGCAAGAGTAGACGTGTTAAGTGTACCTGCTACAGTGCCCGCGCCAACCTGAGCTGGAAGAGGAGCAAACCCTGAATTAAATGAATAGTCGGTAGCACCGTCACCTACGCTGCCAGATCCACTGATTGTAAAAGCTTGGCTAGGTGCAGTAAAGGCAATCATGGAAGCTGTTGCGATTGCAGAGAATAGTAATTTTTTCATGGTCTTAGGTCTCGTTTTCTAATTCAGTTGATTTGCTGTTACTTAGTTTGCAACCTAGACCATACAAGCTTTGCAGTGGCTAGACTCGCGTACGGCAGAACAATCTCCCCATACATATGCTAAGTAAAGCACAAACTTATAGCTAGTTCAAGACCTAGAGACAAAAACACTCGTCGCCAATCGAAATATAAACAATTATTAAGCTATGATTTTAAATATTAAATAAAATTATTTGGAAAATTGTGATATGGACGATCGCATTGGCGTGCTTCTGCTCAACTTGGGTGGGCCCGAAAAATTAGAGGATGTTTACCTATTTCTCTACAACTTATTTTCTGACCCAGATCTAATTCGGATTCCCATCCCTTTTTTGCAGAAGCCAATCGCATCTCTGATTGCCGCGACCCGTGCCCCCATATCCAAAGAAAACTACGCATTGATTGGTGGTGGCTCCCCACTCCGCCAAATTACCGACCAACAAGCCCAATCGATCGAAGACGTATTACAACGTCGCGGCATACCAGCAAAAGCATATGTGGGAATGCGCTACTGGCATCCTTACACCGATGATGCACTGCGCCAAATTAAGCAAGATGGCATTACCAAATTGGTGATTTTGCCTCTGTATCCCCAGTTTTCGATCAGTACTAGCGGTTCCAGCATCAAGCAAATCGATCAGCTCTGGCAGTCAGATCCACAACTCCAACAAATCGAACGGGTGGTTGTGCGTTCTTGGTTCGATCGACCTGGTTATTTAAAAGCAATGGCAGATTCGATCGACTCCAAAATTCAAGATTTTGCCGAGCCTGAGAAAGTGCATGTGTTTTTTAGTGCTCATGGCGTACCAAAAAAATACGTGACAGAATACGGCGACCCCTACCAAACTGAAATGGAGAACTGTGTCGATTTGGTAATGCAAACCCTGCGTCGCAGCCATCAACGTTACAACGCGCACACATTGGCGTACCAGAGTCGGGTTGGCCCAGTTGAGTGGTTAAAACCCTATACCGAGGAAGCGATCGCCCAAATTGCCAAACGTGGAATCAACGATCTTTTAGTCGTGCCGATTAGTTTTGTGTCAGAGCATATCGAAACTCTGCAAGAAATTGACATGGAATATCGCGAAGTCGCCGAAACAGTAGGTATTCATCATTTCGATCGAGTCCCTGCGCTCAACTGCAATCCCGTGTTTATTAATGACTTAGCCGATCTAGTTTTAGAAGCACTAGGTAGCCCTGAAGCTGTTGCCGTCGCCGTTTAGGAGATTTCCTTTACCTAGCCCCCTGCCCCCAATTCTGGGGGTTCTGAAATCAAAGTCCCCAGAATTGGGGATTTAGGGGCTCTTTGGATATAGGTATTTTTTTACCAGAAACCACCTTAGAAAACCCGACCTAGCTTGGAACAAAGGATCTAGCTAAAACGACATTGTTATTCAGTACGCTTATCTTTCGGTAAGGTGCTAATAATTCTTCGTGAGGATGAAATTTGTGAAATCGGTAAAATCGGTAAAACCTTTGATGGCGTTGCTACCTCTGGCATTTTGTCTAGCTAGTCTGAATCTACCCGCATTTGCTCAGGAAATGAAACCAAGTCGCGTGCTGACTGTAACTGGTCGTGGCGATCGAATGGTGCAAACTACTAAAGCCCAGATTCAGCTAGGTGTGGTGGCAGAAGCCAAAACTGCCCAAGAAACTCAAGCGGCGATTGCGGTTAAATCTAGTTCGATCGTTGCTAAGTTGCAAGAACTCAAGGTCGAGCAGTTGCAAACCACCAGCATTACGCTCAATCCCAAATATGAGTTCACCAACAATCGCCAGATTCAAGTTGGCTTTACTGGGCAAAGTAGTGTGAGTTTTCGTGTTCCTCTAGAGCGCAGTGGTGCAACTCTAGATGCTGCGGTCACGGCAGGGGCGAATCGGATCGACCAAATTGGCTTTGTTGCTCCAGATGAAGCAATTCGATCGGCGCGTAATTCCGCTTTGCAAGATGCGGTCAAAGATGCCCAGAGCCAAGCTGATGCCGTCCTTAGTATACTTAGTCTCAAGTCTCAATCGATTCGCAACATTCAGGTAAATAATGCGCCTTCCCCCCAAGCTAACGTCAACTACAATCTCGATGTCGCGGCAATGTCAAAGTCTGCGGCTTCCACGCCAGTATTAGGCGGTGAACAAAAAATTCAAACCTTTGTCACCTTGGAGATTAGCTACTAAGTCCGAAGCCCCTAAATCCCCAATTCTGGGGACTTTGAAAGATCTAAATTTTCTTGTCCCCCCAGAATTGGGGGCTAGGGGGCGAATTAGCATTGACTTGGCTAGGTTTAAGACTTGTGTGTACACCGTAGAGAATTGGGGGGCAGGGGCTGGGTAGAATCTCCTTAACCTCTGGTTTCAACGATCCGCTTGCTGCGAAAACTGACATTAGATCCATCATTTGTTTGTTCGATCACCAGTAAAGGTGTGGGCTTAGCCTTTTGATCCCAGCTAATGTTCGCAATCCGTCCTTGGATGGTTGGAGTCCAGTTGCGGTTAGTGTCGGTGGCAACAATAAAGTTTTCTAGAGCGACCGATAAGTCTTTAAGCGTGTTAGAAGTACCCTGCGTCGGAATCTTCGACAACCTGACTTGAATGCGGAATAAAACTCTTGCCCGTGTATCGTTCTGGTGATCGGGCTTATATGAAACATCAAACGTGACTTCCACCTTACGCACACCACCTTGCTCTCGTTCTTCAGAACTAGAGGGCATTAATGCAGGCTTCACCTTATCTTTGAGGTTGATGTTAATCTGCGCCAAAATCACGTCTCTAAATACCTGCTCATCCATCCGCATACTCAGATAATCCAGATTAAACTCTCTAGAATTGACTAGATCGGGGTTGCGCTCGACTTCGGCAATCATATTAAGCGCAAGCTTGAGCTTTTTGGTCAGATCGTTACTTCTGAGTTTTTCGGTTTTAAGCTGGTTCTGCGTCTGCCGCAGTTTATATCCACCAAAAGCCAAAGTCACTAAACTACCAAATAAAACAACGCCCAAAATCACTACACTCGTTGTGTTTTCTAGAGGCTGGGTGAAGTCTGATAAAGCATCAAAAACACTTTCCTGATTACTCGGCTTCACCGCAATCTGGACTCGATAGTTATTTTGCATAAGGCGATTTTGCATAAGGCGATTTTGCGTATAAATAACCGCAATTCATCCAGCACGAAAGATTAATATATGCTACCTGAATATTCTAAAATTGCTTCAATATAAGATTATAGGCGTGATGTAGGATCGCGACTTTTAAGGAAAATTAATATGAGTACTGGTTATCTCGCTCTGGTTCTGCACGCTCACTTGCCATTTGTGCGGCATCCTGAAAGCGATTATGTTTTAGAAGAAGAATGGCTGTATGAAGCGATTACAGAGACCTACATTCCTTTGCTAAAAGTATTTGAGGGATTAAAGCGCGACGGCGTGGACTTTAAGATCACCATGAGTATGACCCCCCCTCTGGTGTCGATGCTGCGAGATCCTGTATTACAAGATCGCTATGATAAGCATTTAGCTCAACTGCAAAAGCTAGCAGAACTAGAGGTTGTGCACAATGCTCATAACGGTCACATTAAGTATCTGTCTGAGTATTATGTCGCAGAATTTGCCGAGGTTCGATCGATCTGGGAAAGCTATGGTGGCGATCTAGTAACAGCGTTTAAGCAATTCCTCGACACCAATAACTTAGAGATTATTACCTGTGGCGCAACACATGGCTATTTGCCTCTGATAAAAATGTATCCAGAGGCGGTGTGGGCACAAATTCAGGTTGCGGTAGAACATTACGAGCAAGAATTTGGCAAACCACCAAATGGTATCTGGTTACCAGAATGTGCATATTTCAGTGGCTTAGAACGGATGCTAGCAGATGCTGGCTTACGCTATTTTCTGGTGGATGGACATGGCTTGCTCTACGCTCAACCTCGTCCGAAGTTTGGCACTTACGCCCCGATATTTACCGAAACTGGGGTGGCAGCATTTGGTCGCGATCACGAGTCGTCTCAGCAAGTGTGGTCGGCCGAAGTTGGCTATCCTGGCAATCCGCTCTACCGTGAGTTTTACAAAGATCTGGGCTGGGAAGCTGAGTATGAATACATTAAACCGTTTGTGATGCCCAACGGTCAGCGTAAGAACACTGGGATCAAATACCACAAGATTACGGGGCGCGGTTTAGATTTAGGCGCAAAACAGCTTTACGATCCTTACTGGGCGAAAGAAAAAGCGGCCGAACATGCAGCTAATTTTTCTTACAACCGCGAACGCCAGATTGAAAACCTCAATCAGATGATGGGTAGACCGCCAATTGTGGTTTCGCCCTATGATGCTGAGCTGTTTGGACATTGGTGGTATGAGGGCCCGTGGTTTATCGACTACTTGATCCGTAAGTCGCATTACGACCAGAATACTTACAAGATGACGCACTTGGCAGATTACTTGCGCGCTCACCCTACCCAACAAGTATCTCGTCCTGCGCAATCGAGTTGGGGACACAAGGGCTTCCATGAATATTGGCTAAATGACACAAATGCTTGGATTTACCCCCACCTGCACAAGGCGACGGAGCGGATGATCGAACTAGCCCGCCGCGAACCTGATGACGATTTGCAGTGTCGCGCCCTCAACCAAGCTGCACGAGAATTGCTGCTGGCACAATCTTCGGACTGGGCTTTTATTATGCGAACTGGGACGATGGTTCCCTATGCTGTCCGCAGAACTCGATCGCACCTGTTGCGGTTTGACAA
>JARCMB010000425.1 GCA_030248825.1 Pseudanabaenaceae cyanobacterium MP8IB2.15
GGATCTGGCTCTTTGGCAACCAGAGTTACAGGTTTGTAGGCAGCGAGCCGCATTTCTTTGAGCTGAATCAAGCGGGATGGATTGAGGCTCGTCTTGTTAATAGCTGTGGGAGCAGTTGCGGGACTACCTACAGGATTAGCGGCAACCTTTTGGGGTTGTTTTTGGGCTTGAACTTGGATTTGCACCTGAATTTTCGGCTGGATTTGCTTTGGTTCAGGTTGAGGCGAAATCTGCGCTGCGATCGCTGTCTGCACTAACTCTTGCACGGAGTCCTGCGCTAAACCTCTAATTTGCAGAGCGATCGGCTGATGTAATACTGGCTGAATCTCTCTTAGAACAAGGACTTCAGATGTTTGAATTGGTTTAAGAGCAGTAACTATTTTAACAGGGGGAGAAGACTCAGCTATAGGTGCAGAAGAGATCGACTCTCGCTCAGAAATTTTTAGATCCGATCTTCGGGTATTAGTCTGGTCATAAGTTTGGGCATGTGTTGGCAAAGCTTGTGCCAAAACTGCCAGACAGACACTTAGTGTCATCCAACTAGGAGAAATTCGCATAAATTACCGTCGTCACTCCTCGTACAAAGTTTCTAGTGTCAAGTTTCCACAGACTTTTGCTTGTTTAGCTTGTAACTAAAAAACGCTAGACTCAGTTTAACAGGAGAGAAACAGGTTTGAGTCAACGTAATTAGTCTTAGTCTTGGCAAACACGAATTATATTAGTATGTTTTTTCTTGTATCTACCTCATACTTCTGTATGAATGCCCGCGTAAAGGATTACTTCGAGAATTTACGGCTGCACAAAGAAAGTCAATACAGTCTCATCTACGCCTTTAAGCGTTAGAGGACCGCGTTTATTAATTTCTTCTTCTGCGAGATAGTCAGCAATCACCGCCGAGACTAGGATGCAATCAGGTTCAGCCGCCGACTGAATCCGCGCCGCAATATTCACGGTTGGGCCGATTGCCGTGTAATCTGCTCGTTCTGCACCACCAAACATACCGACTACCGCCGTGCCTTGGTGAATGCCACACCGAAACTGCACGGGATCGATCCCCTGAGCTTGCCACTGGGTATTTAATTCAGCTAGCGATCGCTTCATCTCACGGGCCGCATTAATGGCACGACGCACCTGCTCGTTAGGGTTGACATCTTCTGGCGCACCAAACAGAGCGAGAACACCATCACCCATAAACTTATCGACCGTGCCACCATTGGCAAAAATCACGCGGGTCATTTCACTCAGGTACTGGTTCAGCATCTCGGCGACGCGGCGAGATCTCAAGGTGTTGGCAATTTCGGTAAACCCAACGATGTCACTAAACAAGACTGTAACCATGCGCGGCTCAGGGCGGAAATCTAGCGATAACTGACCTGCTGCGGCTTTTTCGACCATTGATGGCGGTAAAAATCGTTTTAGTACTGATTCGGTCAAGTACTTGTTCAGTTCGGCAACCTTGCGTTCGTTCGCTTTGAGTGCCAACAGATTCCGCACTTCTGCCAGTAGTTCTCGATCGTTAAATGGCTTTGCCAGATAGGCATCGGCTCCCTGTTCTGTGCTTTCGATTCGAGTTTCTTGATCGACTTTTGCGGTCAGTAAGACGATCGGAATTCCCGCCAAAGCTGGCTGTTCCCGAATCATCCGAATCATGTCTAACCCAGACACCAGTGGCATCATCAAGTCAGTCACGATCAAGTCAGGCTGATATTTTTGCACTTGAGCAAAGCCGTCAGACCCATTTCTGGCTGTGACGATCCGATAATTTGCCTGCTTCAAAATTTGGGCGACGTAATTACGCATATCGGTATTGTCATCAACCACCAAGATCGTGTTAATTCGATCGATCTTTGCTGGGATCGATCGATCGATCTCGATCGAATTTAGATTAGTCTGAGCTTCGATTCGATCGTCAATCTGCTCGTCAATTGCGGACTCCTCCATTTCCACATCGGCAAGCTCGACTGTAGCTCTAGCAGTTTGGATTTCAGCAGGGATCGTAATGATTTGTTCGGGTGGCAAGTGCGCTGTGCCAGTGTGGAGCCAGACGGTAAAAGTAGTGCCAGAGCCGTAGACAGACTCGACCGAAATCTGTCCTTTGTGCATTTCGACCAGTTCTTTTACCAGAGCCAGCCCCAAGCCGCTACCTTCGTGACTACGATTTACCGAGCCTTCAGCCTGACGAAATCGATCGAATAGATAGGGGATCTGATCTGCTCGAATCCCAATACCTGTATCTTTGACGCGCAACAGGCAGTGAGTGCCAACCGTTTGGAGGCTAACGATGATACTGCCACCACTGGGGGTAAACTTCATCGCGTTAGACAGCAGGTTGTATAAAACCTTGTCAAATTTTTCTAAATCAAGGTAGACAGGTGGGCATTCACTCAGATCGGCATGGAGCGCAATATTTTTTCGATCGCAATAGGACTTAAACGATTCCAGTGTTTGGGTGACAAAATCAATTAGGTTGCAGGGACGGAAACTTGACTGCATTCTGCCTGCATCTAGACGTTGCAGATCCAAAAGCTGATTTACGAGGCGAAGCAAACGACGACAGTTCCGCAGGGCAATCACCGACTGATCGTAAGGTAATGGCTCTTGGTGATTGGTGGTAGATTCCAACGGCCCAATCATTAGAGTCAATGGTGTACGGAACTCGTGCGAGATATTTTGAAAAAATTCTGTCTTTTGCCGATCTAGTTCGATCAATTGCTGAGCTTGCTGGCGGGTTTTTTGATAAAGATGGGCTTGCTGAACCGCGATCGCTGCTTGGGCTGCCACGGCCTGAGCCAATGAGATCTCAGATCGATGCCACTGACGCGGTTGTGCGGTCTGGCGCAGAGAAATACTGCCGATAATTTTGCCATCCGATAACAACGGCACAATCAGGAGCGATCGAGGCGGCTGGCGTAACGGTAAATCCACTATCTGCAAGGCTGGCTCAAGGCTGAGATCGTCGATCGCAACTGGGCGTTGGGTAGAAATCAATTCTTGCAAGACAGGATTACCTTCGATCCTCACCACCGACTGCGGTAAATTGCGAACACTACTGTGACCGAGCGGCTCATCCTGTTGGTTTCTGATATGCAAACCTACACATTGGACAAACTCATCACCTTCAGTCCACAGTGATAGAGCGCAACCATCGGCATTAAGGGCATCACCCAACTGTTGCGTGATCGCGGCAAAAATATCCTGAGGATCGAGGCTAGAGCGAATTGCCGACGTAATTGTATTTACCAGTGCTTCTCGCTTTGCCAGGGCCCGCACCTGTTCGTAAGAGCGCACCTGAGACAGAGCTAATGCTGCTCGATCGAGTACCAGTTTTAACAATTCGACTTCATCATCAACCCAAGCGTGAGCGAGATCGCCGCAGCGATACAGAGCCATGATCGCAATTACTTCTTGCTGCACGATCAACGGCACAGTGACGATCGACCGCACATTTGCTGCTTGATAGATAGCTTGATATGCAGCTCGCTCCTCGGTTAGCTGTTCGGTTTCGACCTCTGGGATAAATTCAAGCGATCGACTTTCAGTAATAGTTTGAACTAGGCTGGCATAATCACCATCATCCGCACTATAGAGAAACGATTCGGATTGGATCTGTCCATCTTGGCATGGGCGCAAAATGCCACAATTTGCCTCAAATGCTTGTCCCAGACTATTCACAAATGATTCCAAGACCTGATAGTAGCTCAGACCACTATTGATCGTTTGGGTGATCGCATTTAGCAAAGACTCTTGCCGTAAGGTTCGCCGTAGCTCAGCAGTTCGCGCTTTGAGTAAGTGATGCGTTTCAACTGCTTGCTTCACCACACTCCGAAGATTTTCTTCATCCCAAGGTTTGGTGACATATTTAAATACTTTGCTGGAGTTAATCGCTTCGACTAAATCTTCAACATCGGTGTAACCAGTCAGAATAATCCGCATGGTGTCGGGGTACTTGATCACCATCTGCGAGAGCAACTCAGTGCCGCTCATCATCGGCATCCTTTGGTCAGAGACAATGACCGCGACTTCACCCTCTCGCTCTAATACTTCGATTGCTTCTGGCCCACTCTCAGCCCGTAAAACTTTGTATTCACGATAAAACGTGCGATAGAGCAGATCGAGGTTATCTGGTTCGTCATCAATAACCAGAATTTTGGGCTTGCTAGTTTGCGATCGCAAGCGTGAGGTTTCCGTTAACAAGGAATTTCTGCTCAATCTACAAGCTCTTATTTTTAGGTCGCGGGAGAATCGATCTGATCTAATTCCCCAATTTCTTGAAATAAATACTGATGTTCTCTACCTTGCATCATATAACATGCTCCCCAAATTTGAATTGCCAAATCAAACTATGTAGCCGATGTCAGCAAGCATGGCGATGTCGAGTGCGGTGGCAAAGGTGCGGACTCCCGATGTTGAAGTGGGATTCATCAGTGGATCGAGATTGCCAAATTTATCGCCATCGAGAATATGTGCGAGGTCGGGCGTAGGTTCTAGTGGCACAGAGTTGCCGCCATTCACGGCACGGGCATTAGCACCTGTGAAACTTGAGCCAGAAGTCAGATTTTCAAAAGCATTGGAAGTGCCAAATCCCAGAACGTGAGCAATTTCATGCAAAGCGGTTGAGAAGAAATCATAGGAGTTAGGAGGAATATCATTGGCGGTGTCGATCGATTGGTCAAAAAACCAGTTGGTCGAGGAATTAAATGAAATCGACCCGATCCAAGGTTCAAAATCTGCGCCAGTGTAGCGCGAGTTACTGACAAAGTAACCCGATGGGCCAGATTCTGCTAGGGTAATGCCACCTAGGGATCTTGCCCCCACAAACACCAACAGATCGTCGATCGAGGCATCAGTAAAGAAATTTCGGCTATTACCAGTTTGAGGATCGTTGACAAAAGGTGTTTCTGTGCCAGCAGGGGTGTCAGGAAATTCATCTTTAATTATGCTCTCCCAATTCCTTGCGACGGCTTCTAACGTATTGCGACGGGCAGGATCGCTGAAAAATCCACTAGTGTCATAGCGATAGTCAAACTGGATATTAAAGGTGCTGCTGGAAGCTGTGGGACTTGATGCGGTGTTAGGGCTAATCGTCAAAAAATCCGCCGCATCGATCGACGCAGGGCTAACTCTAGCTAGGTCTAATAAAATTTGCCCAGTGATTCGATCTTGAATAATCGTGCTGTCAATTCCTGCCAAAATATTTAAATTGGCAAAAGTCTGACCATCTGCTAGTCCAATTCGATCGCCTCCACCAAAATCGGTAATCAGATCTCGATCGGATGTCGTGGTAATCATAAACACATCATCACCAACGCCACCTGAGAGCGTATCGATCCCTCGATCGCCCCACAAAGTATCGTTACCAACATCACCAAACAGTCGATCGTTCCCCTTGCCACCGCGCAAGGAGTCATTGCCTTTGCCACCGTAAAGCGTATCGAAGCCTTGCCCACCATTCAGCGTATCAAAGCCCTGATTGCCGTTGAGCAGATCGTTGCCAGCTAAACCTTCGATCGAGTCGTTACCAACTAAACCTTCGATCGAGTCGGCATTGGGTGTACCAACGAGAACATCATTACCAGATGAACCACTGCTTGTTGCCATGCTTGTTTATAATCCTCCTTGCTCTGGATGCCCAAACGGTAACCAGATTCTAGCGTTGGCGCAATAAAAAAGATGGCAGATCGATCGATCGAGGCGAGTTTTTACTATTACCATTACTATTGCTGTTAGGGGCAACAACAGATAGCTCTTTCGCTACTGGGATCACCTCTTCAGGACGGGTTGACTCTAATTTGGCTCGCTTGATGTCTTTTTCTTCGAGCAGTCGTTCTAATGCCCCGCTAAGCTGCACAGCATGACGTTGATGATGCAGTGATTGATCCTTCCAATGTTGAATTGCGGCTTCGTATTCTGCGGCTTGACCAGCTTGCTTCAAGACTTGTTCTTGCAATTCGGCAATCTGTTGCTCTAGATCTTGAAAGCGACCCTGTGAGTTAGCGCGGTTACTGTTCATATCTTGCATAGAATGTTGGAGCATGGCTTGTGCTGATAGATGCTTGATGATTTCTGCCTCCAAGCTTTCACGTTGGATACTTGCTTCAGTCAACTGTGATTGAAATTGACCGATTGTATTGTGACTTTCAGCTAGGGCTTGGGAGGCCTTTTCTAGCTCACTCATGAGTTCTGTCTGGGTTGATTTGAGGGTATCGACCGTGGCGGTGTGGGTTTGATTGAGGCGATTAATTTTGGCTTCAAACTGTTCGATCGTGGCAGTCTTAATTTCTAACTCAGATTCGATCATGGCAGAATATTGCCGCAGTTGGGCTACTTCCTGACGGAGTTGCTGAATATCAAGATCGGGTTGTCCTGCTACCAATGCCACTTCTAATGCTCGATCCAGTGTTTGGTTAGCGAGATCGAAATCTATTTTGGGATTAAGATCGGAAGCTTGATTTGGAGCATGATTTACGGTTTCACTTAAAGGTAAAACCACTTTACGACGGGATGTTTGTCCTTTTTGATTAGAAAAAAGACTCCGAGCTAGATTAGATTCAGTCACTTGTCACCTCACGATTAACTAATTCCTGCACTCGCCTCGCTGCTTCTTCCCCTGGCTTATATTCTACAACTGTCAATCCTCGATCGAATGCAGTGCGAATATCAGCACTGTCAGGAATTGTGACAGGAGATAAGACATCAGCAAAGGTTTGTTGGGCTTGGCGATAGAGCATACCAGTGTGAGAAGATGCCCAAATGTTTCCAGGCAAGTAGCGATCGTCCAACATATTTAACACTACTCGTACCTCTCTAGCACCAATATAATTTTCTGCCTCTCGAATAAATCGAATCATTGATTCTGTACATTCAAAATCTGTCCGATTTAGCCGAGTTGGGATAAATATCTTGGTTGAAGGCACTAGAGCATTTACAGTCAGTTCATTTAACTCACCTGGACTATCGATGAATATATAGTCATATTGATGTTTGATCCGCTCCAGTTCGTACTTGAGCACGCTCTCTTTTCCCATCTGAATTGAGGCAAGTTGAGATACAGCTTTTGCCATTGACACACTAGCCGCAACTATATCCAGCCCCTTTTGACTTTCGTAGATCAGATCTTCGATGTGTCGCTCAGGTGGCTTTTTGAGAAAAGCTAGAACCGTATCGGCTTCTGGCAAAGACTCAGCTCCACCGATAAATAAGCTGCTGCAAGTAATTTGGGAAGTCAGATCGACCACCAAAACCTTCGCACCTGTAAGTGCTGTAACATGAGCAGAGTTGGCACATAGGGTTGATTTACCCGTGCCACCTTTATTATTGGTAAAAGCTAATACCTTCGTCATCGCAAATCCCTCAAGAACTGTGAGAAATTTCCTCCAAAGGGTAGCAGACTTGGGCGGTTTTGTCAGATTTTTATTCAGATTGATATTGACATCGATCGTAAACAGCCAAAACCCCCGCCAAAAATGTAAGCTAGACCATAACTAGCAATCACATTCGCAATGAGTACAGAAGAGCTACCAATTAGCACAGAAATTCCCGATCCAGAGAGATCTATTGAAGACTTAGGGCAGAATCCCGATCGAGGCGATGATTCCTCTCTATCTATAGTTTTGCCAGATCTAGTTTCAGAATCACTAACTGAATTACCCGATCGATTTCCTCCTGCCCAGTTAGATGCTCCCTTAGATATCACTCAAGATCTGCTAGCTCAGACGATCGAACCAAATATTCCTGAAGTCAGGCAGGTGAGATTTAAAACTATTGCGGGTAAGCTGACCTTGATCTTGCCGAGCGATCGAGAGATCAAACAAGATACTGGCTTGTTTTATGGTGAACTAAGTTGGTCAGATCTGCTCGAACAATTGGAGCAAAGACTGATCGCAGGAGAAAGATTTTGGCAGCCCCATACCCTAGTTTATTTACAATCTAGCGATCGACTTTTAGATCCACGCCAATTCCAAGAAATCGAAGATGCTCTCTTAGCCCGCGAATTGGTTTTGCATAGTGTGGCGACCTTCCGCCGTCAAACTGCGATCAATGCCGCGACCGCAGGTTATTCGATCGAGCAAGGCAGGGTATCGAACCAGTTAGCTAGCCCCGATCATGCGCTCGACGATCCTTTATATGTCAAAATGACCGTGCGATCTGGGGTCGAGATTCGTCATCCTGGCAGCATTGTGATCTTTGGTGATGTCAACGCTGGCGGTGAGGTGATTGCCGATGGTGATATCCTTGTCTGGGGTAAACTCAAAGGTAAAGCTCATGCAGGCGCGAAAGGCAATGCCCAAGCGACAATCATGGCTCTCCACCTCGAAGCAACCCAATTACGCATCGGCGATTTTATCGCTAGGGTAGAAGCTCCTGCTACGATGTACTGTCCAGAAGTTGCCCATGTCAGTACGTCAGGTTCGCCTAGTATCTGTATCATAAGGGCATCCGATTATTCTTCCCTGAAACCCTAATCATGAGTCGTATCATCGTTGTAACCTCTGGCAAAGGAGGTGTAGGCAAATCTACTTCTAGCGCAAATCTGGGCATGGCTCTGGCAAAACTTGGGCGCAAAGTGGTGCTGGTAGATGCTGACTTCGGGCTGCGTAACCTCGATTTACTCTTGGGTTTAGAGAATCGTGTTGTTTATACCGCCTTAGAAGTAATTGGGCGGGAATGCAAGCTCGACCAAGCTCTAGTCAAAGACAAACGCCAACCGAACCTGTCCCTGCTCGCCGCTCCCCAAACTCGCAACAAGACGGCGATTACAGCCGCTCATATGAAAGCCTTGGTTGAAGTCCTGAGTCGCTACTTTGATTATGTTTTGGTAGACTGCCCTGCTGGGATTGAAACTGGCTTTCAAAATGCGATCGCAGGCGCAAAAGAAGCGATCATCGTGACCACGCCTGAAATTTCGGCGGTGCGCGATGCCGATCGAGTAATTGGTTTATTAGAAGCCAATCGGATCAAAGATATTAAACTGATCATCAATCGCCTCCGTCCTGCGATGATCCAAAATAACGACATGATGGGCGTTGAAGATGTGCTAGAAATACTTTCTGTTAAACTTTTGGGTGTAATTCCTGAAGATGAGCAGGTGATTGTTTCTACCAACAAAGGCGAGCCATTGGTTTTAGCTGAAAAATTAATCTCAGCAGGACAGGCTTATATGAACACAGCCATGCGACTAGATGGCAAAGCTGTAGAATTCATGGATCTGAGTGTTCGCAAACAGTCCTTCCTGGCTCGTCTGGGACGGTTTTTTCAAGGAAAGCCCTAGAATATAGAGTCTAAATAATGATTACCGCCCTCCTAGAACGTCTTTTCTATGGTCGTCATGATGTTGCTAGTCGTAGCAAGGTAAAGCAACGTCTCAAATTTATTTTGGCTCATGACCGCGCCGCCCTCACCCCTCAGATGTTCGAGGATATGCGGAAAGAAATTATGGCGGTGGTATCGAAGTATGTGGAGTTAGATGAAGACGCGCTGTCGATCGATCTTGAAAGCAATCAACGCATCACCTCGGTTACGGCAAATCTACCGATCAGATCGATTCGGGAGGAGACTCCTGTAGAAGCTCCTCCGATCGAATTTGAGCAATTAGCATTCGAGCTAGATGGTGAGATTTTTTCAGAATTGGCTGAACCACTCGAACTTGTCGAACTTGTCGAAC
>JARCMB010000426.1 GCA_030248825.1 Pseudanabaenaceae cyanobacterium MP8IB2.15
CCCACCACCTGACTGGGTAATTGCCGAACTCAGTAGCTATCAGATTGAATCATCGCCCCATATCCAACCCCGTATCGGCATCTGGACAACCTTTACACCCGATCATCTCAGTCGTCATTACACAATTGAGGCATATTGTGGGATCAAAGCTGATTTGCTGAAGCAATCACACCAAAAGATTTTGAATGGTGATGACATCTATTTGGCAAAAAATGGTGCCAGATTATTTCCTGATGCAATCTGGACATCGATCTCTGGTAAACTTCCCGCCGCAGTAGAGCATGGAGCCTACATCGATCGAAACATCGTGATGTTTGATGGTAAACCAGTGCTTTCGATCGATCAATTTAGATTATTAGGCGACCACAATCGGCAAAACTTACTGATGGCAGTAGCCGCTGCCAAGTTAGCAGGCATTGACTCCAAGTCGATCGAGCAAGCTGTGACGGAGTTTAGCGGGGTTCCACATCGACTCGAACATATCTGCGATTATCAAGGCACAAGCTTTGTGAATGATAGTAAAGCTACGAACTATGACGCTGCTGTGGTGGGCTTGAGGTCAGCAATTGAACCTGTAGTGTTGATTGCAGGTGGACAGGCAAAACAGGGAAATGCGGATGAATGGTTAGCTCTAATTAAACAAAAATCGATCGTCACACTTTTAATCGGTGAAGCCGCGCCAGAATTTGCCCAGTTATTCGATCGAGTGAACTACACCAACTACGAAATTGTCGAAGACTTATCGATCGCTGTACCACGGGCTTTATTGTTAGCTCAAACCGCTGAGGCAAAGACAGTATTGTTTTCGCCTGCTTGTGCAAGTTTCGACCAATATGCCAACTTCGAGCAACGAGGTGATCATTTCCGCCAGTTATGCTTAAATCTATAAGCCAACAGCGATCGATCGTGAACAACCATGGCAGTTACTCCGCCGCAACCCAGCTTAGCTACTCAACGCCTCACCAAAAGGCTAATTTGGGTATGGATAATTTTGACAATGGCAGCAATTACCCTCACGATCAGGTTAGTTTATTTGCAAGCATGGACGGCGGATGGCTTGCAGGGCAGGGCAAAGCGTCAGCAAATGTTCACCTTGCGACCATTCATCCCACGTCGAACGATCAAAGATCGCAATGGTAAGGTACTGGCAATCGATAAACCCGTATATACGCTATTTGCGCGCCCTCATCTTTACAAAAAAACACCTGAAGAGATTGCGCTCAAACTTGCGCCGATTTTGGGTAGACCAGTTTCGACTATATCGCAGTTACTCAGCCAAAAAACACCTTCAGTCCAAGTGGAATATTGGATGACTGAGGAAGTATCCGATCGAATTTACAATCTCCGTATCGATGGACTCGACTTGGAACAGCACCGACACCGCATGTATCCCCAGCAAGACTTAGTGGCAGAAGTACTAGGTTATGTTGATGTGGATCATCGTGGACAAGCAGGTGTAGAACGAAGCCAAGAAAAACTGTTGGCAAGGGAAGAGCAGTTCTCTAAAGTCTCCCAAGATGGCATTGGCAGGCTAATTCCCAGTGGCTTACCCGCTGGCATGATCCGCACCGATCGAACTAGTCTCCAACTGACGATCGATATTCGACTGCAACAGGTGGCTCGCCAAGCTTTGCGAGAAGCAATTAAAAAGTTCGGAGCAAAAGCTGGGACTGTTTTGGTAATGGATGTCAAAGATGGTGGACTCAGAACCCTAGTGACCGAGCCAACCTACGATCCTAATCGCTACTACAAAGCCGACGCTGCATTATTCAGAAATCGTGCTGTCTCTGATTTGTATGAGCCTGGTTCGACTTTCAAACCCTTGAATGTGGCAATCGCGCTCGAAACTGGGGCAATCCAACCCGATACCGTATTTGAAGATCAAGGCTCGCTGATCGTTGGCGGCTGGCCGGTTGCTAACTTTGACTATGAAACTAAAGGATATGTTGGGCCGCTTAGCATCAGTCAAATTCTGCAACGATCGAGTAATATTGGCATGATCCATATCGTCCAGCAGATGAAGCCATCGGTGTACTACGGTTGGCTAGAAAGATTGGGATTTGGTGATATTTCTGGGATCGACCTACCTGCGGAAGCTACCAGTTCGCTGAAATCTCAAGAGCAATTTCTCTCATCTGAGATCGAACCTGCCACTGCCGCTTTTGGTCAGGGCATATCACTCACGCCGATCCAAATGCTCCAACTGCATAGCGTACTAGCTGGTGGCGGTAAGATGATTACACCTCACGTCGTTAAAGCCTTAGTAAATGAAGAAGGCGAAGATTATCTATTGCCCAAACTCAATCCCTCTCGCCAGATATTTTCGCCCAGCACGACAAAGAAGGTGTTGGAAATGATGACATCGGTGGTAGATATCGGTACAGGTATGCCTGCTCGGATTCCTGGCTATCGTCTGGCAGGTAAGACTGGCACTGCTCAGAAAGCATCTCCTTCTGGTGGTTATTCTAGTGCCAAGATTACGAGTTTTGTTGGCATCTTTCCTTCAGTGGAACCGCGTTATGTAGTTTTAGCCGTAATTGATGAACCAGTAGGTGATGATGCGTTTGGTTCGACCGTGGCAGCTCCCATTGTCAAAGCCGTGATTGAAGATATTATTTCGATCGATAAAATACCACCTAGTCATCCTCAAGAGCTAATTGATGCCCCAGTAGCGATCGATCCTGCGCCAACTCCAGATCCACCTCCAGACTCAACTCCAACACCAGATCCTTCATCTCAACCAACAGCTACGCCTGAAGCTAACCCTTCTCCTGAAGCCATTCCCATACCTCAAGCTAGCCCTGCCGATAAGCCCACGCCCTCAATCCCATAGCTAGCTGTTCACGCTTGTTTTTGATTCAAAAGTCTGATTAATTCCCTAACACTTTCAGCCTGAATTTTGGCGGTCTCATTGGCAGATGCTAACTCATCGCGGATCGCATTCACGTCAGCCCTGACTCTGGGAAACTCGACATAGAGGGCTTCAACCAATCGATCGATCGACCCAGTGAGGTTATCAATTCTGCCAGTTAGCTGAGTGATGCTAGCAGTATTTCCTGCTACGACATTGGCTAAAGCATCTAGTCTGTCATCGTCCCATCTTGTGTTTGTCATGGCTTTTTGATTGCTCCGTGTTATTCGATCTCAACATCAATTTTAAACTGCGATATCGACTCTTTAGCATTGGTCGCAACAATCTCATATTCACCAGATCGAGTAGTTCTAATTTTGAGAGTGTTGCCATTAGGTTCACCATAAGCAGGTTTTCCATCAGGATCGAAGACTGCCATACTAATGCTATCAGCCCC
>JARCMB010000427.1 GCA_030248825.1 Pseudanabaenaceae cyanobacterium MP8IB2.15
AGGATCGATCGAATCGCTTGGTTAATTTTCGCCGAACCCGTACTGCCACCAATCACCATTAAGATTGGCAATTCTGTGCCGAAACCACAAAGTTCTCTTCCCTTCGTCGCCTTACCCTGAAGCATGTCAGCGCGGATTGGCAAACCCGTATAGATCGCATTGGGGATATTCGCCACGGTTTCGGGGAAAGAAACGCAGATTTTGGTCGCAAATGGAATCGAAATCTTATTTGCTAGTCCTGGCGTAAAGTCTGACTCGTGAATCACCACAGGGATGCGCCGCAGCCAACTCGCCAAGATTACAGGCACGGTGACAAAGCCGCCTTTAGAAAACACGAGATCGGGTTTGAGCTTCCCTAGCAGAAAGTAGGCTTCCACCAAACCTTTGAGCACTTTAAACGGATCGGAAAAGTTTTGTAAATCTAGATATCTTCGCAGTTTGCCCGCAGTAATACTGTGATAGGGAATGCCTATTTCTACGATCAAATCTTGCTCGATGCCGTCATGTGAGCCGATATATTCGATCGACCAGCCAGCTTCTTTTAAACTTGGAATCAAAGCCATGTTGGGCGTAACGTGTCCTGCCGTACCACCGCCAGTGAGGATAATTTTTTTTGACAGCCGATCGCTCACTTAAGCCTCTCAGTTTAATTCGATCGAATTGTAATCTCTGGTGTTAATCATTACCAGACCTATGATAGAAACTATGCCAGGAGCCAATCAAAAATCTGTTTCACCAGCAACGACAAATAAGGACAATTCGTGAATTGCCCTTACGATAAAACAAGGCTTTCAGGTCATTTTGCGTAAGTCCTAATAAAGAAATTAGGAGGATACTAAAGCATGGATAAAAAGCAGTTCTCAGAACGTGACATTTGCACAAAATACATCACTCCTGCTTTAGAGTGTGCTGGCTGGGATATTGAAAACCAAGTCCGAGAAGAATTTTCGCTGACAAATGGGCGGATTATTGTGCGGGGTAAATTACATACACGCGCTAAAAATAAGCGGGCTGATTATGTGTTGTTTTACAAACCGAATGTACCGATCGCAATCATCGAAGCCAAAGACAACAATCATTCCTTGGGGGACGGAATGCAGCAAGGGCTTGGCTATGGGGAAATGCTCCAAGTTCCGTTTGTGTTTAGTTCTAATGGGGATGGATTTTTATTTCATAACAAAATTGCTACTGACGGAATTATTGAGCGTGAAATTAGTCTGGAAGAATTTCCTTCGCCTGATACGCTTTGGCGATTGTGGTCAGAGCATCAGGGACTAAGCGAGCAGCAACAGAATTTAGTGACACAGGATTACTATAGCGACGGTAGTAATAAGACTCCGCGATACTATCAATTGCTGGCGGTTAACAAGACGATTGAGGCGATCGCTAAGGGGCAAAATCGACTATTGCTAGTTATGGCAACGGGGACGGGGAAAACTTTCACAGCTTTTCAGATTATTTGGCGACTGTGGAAAGCTAAGAAGAAAAAACGCATCCTGTTTCTCGCCGATCGCAATATCCTAGTCGATCAGACCATGAAAAACGATTTTAAGCCCTTTGGCTCGGCAATGACCAAGATTCAGAAGCGACAGGTGGATAAGTCCTATGAAATTTATTTGTCGCTGTATCAGGCTGTAACTGGTACGGAAGACATCCAAAATATTTACAAGCAATTCAGCCGCGATTTTTTCGATCTGATTGTGATCGATGAGTGCCATCGTGGGAGTGCCGCAGAGGATTCGGCATGGCGGCAGATTCTCGATTATTTTGCCACTGCTACACAAATCGGACTGACGGCAACCCCCAAGGAAACCAAGGAAGTTTCTAATATCAATTACTTTGGTGAGCCGATCTACACCTACTCGCTTAGGCAAGGAATTGACGACGGTTTTCTCGCCCCCTATAAGGTGGTACGCATCGACTTGGACAAAGATCTCTCAGGCTGGCGACCTAGCAAAGGGATGGTTGATAAGTACGGCAACGAGATCGAGGATCGCGTTTACAACCAGAAGGATTTTGATAAAAATTTGGTGCTAGAGCAGCGCACGAAGTTAGTCGCGAAGAAGGTTAGCGAGTTCTTGAAACAGACGAATCGCTTTGATAAGACCATTGTTTTCTGTGAAAACATCGACCATGCGGAGCGGATGCGTCAGGCACTGGTAAATGAAAATGCAGATTTAGCTGCCGATAATTCGCGCTATGTCATGCGAATTACTGGGGACAACGAGGAGGGTAAGGCGGAACTAGAAAATTTTATTTTTTCGGAATCTATATATCCCGTGATTGCTACCACCTCAAAGCTGATGACCACTGGGGTCGATGCCCAGACCTGTAAGCTGATCGTGCTAGATCAAAGGATTCAGTCGATGACGGAGTTCAAACAGATTATTGGGCGTGGCACGAGAATCAATGAGGACTATGGCAAGTTCTATTTCACCATCATTGATTTTAAAAAGGCAACGGAACTTTTTGCCGATCCAGATTTTGATGGAGATCCAGTACAAATCTATGAACCGAAAGCAGATGAATCACCCGTGCCGCCCGATTTGCCAGAGGATAAACCTTCTACATTTGGTTATCAGGATTTAGATATTGACAGTAGCCCTAGCTTCAAAGATATGGATGGTTTTAATTACGATCCTAGCTCTGAATCTACGTTTCGGCGCTATGTGGTAGCAAATGTGGAAGTTAAGGTTTCTGCCGAGAGGGTGCAGTATTTCGATGCGGATGGAAAGTTAATTACGGAATCGCTCAAGGACTATACTCGCAAGACTTTAAATAAAGAGTTTGCATCGCTGGATGACTTTTTGAAGCGGTGGAGCGATGCCGATCGAAAACAGGCGATCGTTGAAGGGTTAGCCCAAGAAGGTGTATTCTTTGAAGCTCTAGCTGAGGAAGTTGGTAAGGATTGCGATCCTTTTGACTTACTGTGCCATGTGGTTTGGGATATGCCGCCATTAACTCGCAAGGAACGGGCGGAACAGGTCAAAAAGCGCAATTACTTTACTAAGTATGGCGACCAAGCGCGGCGCGTGTTGGAAGCTTTGCTAGATAAGTATGCTGATGAGGGGGTTGGTCAGATTGAAGAGAAACAGATCCTTACGGTTGTGCCTTTTTCTCAGTTTGGTACGCCTGTTGAAATTCTGCGTGCTTTTGGTGG
>JARCMB010000428.1 GCA_030248825.1 Pseudanabaenaceae cyanobacterium MP8IB2.15
AGTGCCGAAGTTATTTGCTCGAAGTCATCACCGCTGTCGTAGACAAGAGTGCCATTTGTCGTCCAAATAGAAAACGACCTCGAGCCGAATACAAATAGCTTTTCATAATCTGGATCTGCATCAGTTCCCAATCGATCGCTACCAGAGTTTGTCCGTCCTGTTTGATTTGTGACTGTCAGTCTTCCGATCTGAGCGTTGGTCTTGAGCGCTGCACCGTTAGGAAACGCCGTAGGATCGAGAGTCGTTGCCGAGACTCTTACTTCTTCGACAAGACCGGGATAATCTCTGGCATCTCCTTCGTTCGCAGTAATCAGATAGGTTACACCGCCCGATTGGTAAGAGGCGAGCGCATCGGGTTGATACATGCCAAATACTGGATAATTAGCAATGTTAATGGCAGGTGTATTACCCGCGCCATCGCGATCGCTACCATCAATTCCGTTGCCAAGTATGTTGTGATTTTTAAAACCTAGCGGCGTAACAGCAGTGACCACACCAGTATTGAGATTGACTGTAGCAAGCGCATTCGCCTCTTGCAGGGTCACGTAGGCAGTTGATGAATCAGATGAAACGGTGATATATTCTGGCTCTAAATCTTGAGCGACCGTCGATCCAGGCCCAAAAATTCTCACACCTGAAGTTCTGAGCGCGTCGATTTGACCGTTGAATGCTGTAAAACCTGCTGTCAATGCGGTAGCAGTAGCAACGTTCGCAGAGCTAATTACCGCATTCCCAGGTACGGTGAGGATGCTAATTGAACCCTCTGGATCGGTAAATCCCCCACCATAACCGCTCGGTTCGCCTTCGTTGGCTGTTAAAACTTTTTTGCCATCTGGTGAGAAGGTAATCATGTCTGGTAACGCCCCAACTGTTACCGTATGAAGCAAATTCCCATTTGGATCGAAGAATTTAACGAAACCTGGCATTTGCTTGTTAGTATTTTCTACGGCGATTGCCACAACACCGTTTTTTACAGCAACGCCATTAGGTGCTCCACCTAAAGCCGCGCCAGAAATTGTTGTAATAAGTAAAGGACTGGCTGGATTGCTCAGATCGAGGATATCGACATTCGTACCGCCATTTACAACGAACGCTCTATTTGTACTGGGATCGAAAGATGGTATTTCTGACGCACCAGCATGTGTAAATCTCCCAACCTGCTTCAGCAAAGACATTTAGTTGCTCCAATCGCTAATGTATTTTTCGTGTAAATTAGCACTTACATTAACATTTAAAGATTAAAGGTTAATCAGTTTTCAATAAGCTTAAACTGGTTTTCCCCATTTCTTTACCATGCCTTAAACTAGTCCGCTAAGCCTCTCTTGACGATTCTCATAATCATTTTCCTCAGTTGGAGTTCTCAGACCTGTCGTGCAATTCTCAGTCTTTGGTGAACCATACAGGTAATGATAGTGGTCGATCGAGCCATCATGGGGTAGTTTGTCCCATTCTTCGGCGGGAACTTGGGCTTGGATTTCTTTAACGCGCTCTAACAGGTCAAGAATGCCACCTGTGTTCGGAGTCTTTTGAATCATTGCTTTGGCTCGCTGGCGTTGTTTGACAAATAGGCAAAAGTCGAGAATTTCCTCAACTAATGTGTCGGGTATTTACTCTAGTTCTTGGCTGAGTTGCTCTCTAGCAGTCATAGTATTATCCCTTTTTGTTTGCCCAAATTAACCATCCTTTAGCTATTTGGTGGATTTTGCCGCATTATTCAGGTTGGGCGGTGCTCATCAGCCTATCCTCAAGATTTTCATACTCAAGTTAGAAAAGCATCAACTAGTCGAATAAATTTCCCAAGACTCGTAACTCGCTTGCTCAGTTCGATATAAAGGAACTCATAGTCAAGATTGGATATAACCCTGTTCACATGATTTCTCGATTTCTTATAGTTAAGACCAACAAGTTGATAGATGTTAGCCAGATCTTCGGCAGGATGGGGTCTAAGTTCCATATCGTCTACTTTCGGATCGAATCCCAAACCAAGCTGGATCATCTCAGGAGTGAGCGTGGGGTTTAATTTTGTGAAATGATTCCATTCAGCCAGAAACCAAGCTTCGACTTCCATGATTGCTAGTATGACTTGATTTGGCATGGTAACTCCTCTCAAAGCAAATTTAGAACCTCTCTCCATCAAAGGGATGTTAGTTGGAGGGTTAGGATAGACATCTCGCAAACCAATTATCATCTCAAATCCATTTACCTGAAGACTAGAATGTTGATAGAGGATGTCCGATACAACTCTCTCGTCGTTGTTGGAATTATAAATCAGCACATGAAATCTTGTGTCTATGGTGATCGGATCTTGAATGGTAACGGATGCAATTCTTGGTGACTGTTTTCCTCCTAATACTTGCCTAACCTCTAAAGATAATAACTTCGTCCCAGCAATTCGTTTCAAAAGATCGCAGACAAATAACTGCTCAGTTTGTCCTTCAACAAAGATTGCCATCTTTTTCATGATTCTAAAACTGCTTCCTCTTGGTCAGAGAATCCTGTGGCATAAAATCCAGTTGAGAAGAAGTCAAAGTTATTTAATCCAGTAAACTTAAACTGTTCAAATATATCTTTGGAGTTTTGAATATTATGGAGCTTGACTAAGCCTGCCTGTCGATCGATCACTGACCAATATTCAAGTGGGACACCATTCATAACGAATCGATCGTTAGTGGTCATAATTATCTGTACTGCGCCTGACTTTGCTTTTTCAATTAGGATTTTAATCAATTCAGAAGATCGCTCAAAATCAAGTCCCTCACCGATATCATCAATCAGGATGCAACTAGGCTTGCCAGCAAGTAGCGAATAGTTCACTTGAATAATTAGAGAGAGCGCGCGAAACATCCCTTGCGACATCATGAATTGTTCTGTCTTAGCTTGAAGATCGCTTTCTTGTACATAAAGCAGTCGCGCCGACTTCATAGACTCATCATGAAGCGCCTGAGTGCCAACATCACTAATGTCATAACCAATAGAATACATATCTGATTTGATGGCATTAGTAAATTTGTCTCCTAATTCTTCCTGCCCGATCCTAAATATTTCTACGACAAAATCTGCGTCTTTATCATTTATGAACTCTTTTAACTCTTCAATTCTGCCTGAAAAAGTGTCAACGCTTCCTTTGCCTAAGTCTGTACCAAACTGGTAAAACCTAAGTGAATCTGCCCACTCATAGAGATCTTCAAGGAATGGATGCTGAATTAAATCCCTGCGATTTGATGCTGCTATTTGATTAAAAGGAGTTTGAAATTTCATGTCTTTTGCTAACTCTTTAGCCCAAATAGTACCTTCGCTTTTCTGATTTCTTTGGAGATATGTTTTAGTCCCAATAGTAAATTCTTCTCGGATTATTTTTAATCGATCAATTTCAAGAATATATACTTTCTGTTCTTTTATATTCGTTGAATCGAAAATTAGCTTCCAGTAAATTTTGCTGGCAAATCCTTTGAGATCGTCACCTGCTAAAAGATTGGCAAGTAGGACGATTCTATTCAGAATCCTTGTCTTGCCACTGGCATTCTTACCAACAATTAAGTTGATATCTCCAAATTCGCACCTTTCGATTTGCCAACTATTTGGTAAGCCTTCATTTTGGTGATATTCAAGTACATCTAGTCTCATGGCAAGTCAAATGCGGAATAGTTATGGTTATTATAGTTCACCGATGTAAGTGCCAAGACCTCTTGCGGTTTTGACTAGAGAGTCATCAATCTGCACGGCGCGGTACTGCGCGATCGACTCTAAAATTGGTACATCAACTACCTGACGATGCCAAAAATCGGCAGTTTATCTTTAGGATCTTGAGGATTAAGATCTATCATGGGCTTATGAGTGATACCGAAAAGTTAGAGATTGGGTTTAATCAACTGGCTGACCAGCTCGTGGCGGCTCTGGTCGATCGAGAGAGTTTAACGATTAGCCTGAATTGTGAGCGCAGTCAGTTCACGCGGTTCAATCGCGCCAAGGTGAGGCAGACTGGTGTAGTGGCGGATGGCAATATCGAGTTGAGCCTGATTTGCGATCGACGCAAGGCTTTTGCGGGGTTTCCGTTTACGGGTGAGATTGCGGTGGATCTTGCCAACGCGATCGAAAGTTTGGCATATCTGCGTCAAGAAGTCGCCCAACTGCCCGAAGACCCCTACGCGATCTTGCCTGAGAACAAAGGTTCTAGTCGATCGGTTTACAAGGGCGAGTTGTTAGCGACCGATCGAGTAGCTGAATCAATTTTGCGATCGCTCAAGGATGTGGACTTTGCGGGATTTTATGCGGCGGGGTCGATCGTGCGTGCCAATGCCAACTCGGCAGGACAAAAGCACTGGTTTGCCACTGATACCTTTTCGATCGACTACTCAATGTTTACGCAGTCAGACCGAGCCGTTAAAGGAGCCTATGCAGGTTCACACTGGCAACAGGAATTATATGAAGCTCAGATCGATCGATCCAAACAGCAATTAGTTGCCCTAAACCGACCTACCAAGACGATCCCACGCGGGCAATATCGCACTTATTTCACGCCTGATGCCGTTGCCGAGATCGTTGGCATGTTGCGTGGTGCACCAAGCGAAGCCGATCTGCAACAGGGGAGTAGTCCGTTCCTGAAACTGCGTCAGGGCGAGCGAAAACTATCGCCACTATTCGATTTAAACGAAAACTTTAAAGGTGGCACTGTACCGAGATTTAATGACTTGGGTGAAATTGCGCCAGAACAGATGTCGATTATCCAAGCAGGAGAATTAGTCAATCCTTTAATCAGTGCGAGGACGGCAAAGGAATACAACAAAACTGCAAATGGAGCTGATAGTGGCGAATATTTGAGAGCACCTGAAGTTAGTTCGGGCAATCTTGGCGCGGACGAGATTTTGGCGAAATTGGGAACAGGTCTGTATCTATCGAATTTGCATTATCTCAACTTTAGCGATCGAACAGGCGGTAGGATTACAGGCATGACTCGCTATGCTTGCTTTTGGGTGGAAGATGGGGAGATGATCGCGCCAATTGAGAACTTGCGGTTTGACGACAGTATCTATGATTTTCTTGGTGAGAACTTAGAAGCCCTGACAAATTTCCAAGAATTCATTCCCGAAATTGGCACTTACGGTGGTCGATCGCTCGGCGGCACACTAGTCCCTGGAATGTTAATCAACAGTTTTACTTTTACTTTATAGATGTTCGAGATATTTTTATGTATGTTCTAATTGGTGGCGCAGGTTTAGTGGGATTGGATTTAGCTAAACGCTTAATCGAACTGAATCATACGGTGGCAATTGTCGATATCAATCCTACGGCTTGTCGATATGCAAGAGAGCAGATTGGCGCGATCGCGTTTGAGGGCAGTGCTGTGAGTACTGAAGTTTTATTGGATGCAGGCATTCGCAAAGCTGATTCGGTGGCGGCGGTACTGCGAAATGATGCCTTGAATTTGGCAATGGTGACTTTGGCAAAGCATTATGGCGTTTCTCATATCATGGCACGGATGCGGCATCGCGATTTTGAACAACCGCTACGACTGGTGGGAGCAAATCACATTATCAGCACCGTCGATCTGGCAGTTTCTACAATGGTGAATTCGATCGAATATCCTCAAGTGGAATCAATGATGCATTTCGAGCAGGGACAAATCGAAGTCGTGAAGATTGCGATTCCTGAAGCTTGTAATGTCGTCGGTCGGAGTGTAGCGGAGATCGCCCAAGATGTCAGATTTCCCCAAGGCTCTCTAATTATTGGCTATCAGTCTCATCCTCATATGGATTTAGAGATTCCCAACGGCAACACTGTATTGGAGCCAGACTCGACTGTGCTAATTGTGAGTAAACCTGGCGC
>JARCMB010000429.1 GCA_030248825.1 Pseudanabaenaceae cyanobacterium MP8IB2.15
ACTGCGTTCCGTGCCCTGAGAGCCTGGCTATGAGTATTGCCGGATGAGAAGAAAAAGCCGCCCTAGCACGGCGGGGCTTTAGACCCAATTTCTTGGTAAATACTTAATACGGATTTAATAGTTGCAATTGAGGTGCTGTTGACATTGATTAAAATGTAATCAATCATCCAGTCGGTGGCTACTATAGAGATTTCACCTGTGCTAGATTATTCAGTATATATTTCGATAAACGCACTCCGTCATCTATAAGTAATGCTCATGGCAAAACGTGGAATTGTCCTTAGTACAACAGCAGCACTAGTTGCAGCCGTTGCAGTTGTCGGTTTTCAACTAGCAAATCCCAATGTAAACTCCAGTGCGGCAGCATTTAGAAATAGCCCCAAAGAAGTAGTGGATGAGGTTTGGCAGATTATCGATCGAGAATATGTCGATGGCACCTTTAATAAGGTTGACTGGCAGCAATCTCGCCGTAAGTATATCGGTCGAGATTATGCTTCGCAGGCAGAAGCGTATCGGGCTGTAAGAGAAATGCTGAAGACGCTAGACGATCCTTACACTCGCTTCATGGATCCCGAACAGTTCAAGAGTATGCAAATTGATACTTCGGGTGAACTAACAGGTGTAGGCATTCAACTAGGCATGGATGATGCCACCAAAAAACTGACTGTAGTCTCACCAATTGAAGACTCTCCTGCCTCTAAAGCTGGCATTTTGCCTAAAGATGTGATCGTCAAGATCGCGGGTAAAAGTACGGAAGGAATGGATATCAATCAAGCTGTAGCATTGATTCGTGGTCCTGCTGGCTCTAAGGTAATGCTGACGATTCGGCGTGGCGATCGAACCTTTGATGTTGAACTCGCCCGTGCCAAGATCGAGCTTCATGCCGTCAAGTCTGAAGTACGGAATGAAGGTGTAGGCAAGGTGGGGTATATCCGCCTGACTCAATTTAACGCCAATGCTGCGGCAGATATGCGTAAAGCTGTTCAAGGTCAACTTGATAAAAATGTATCTGGCTTTATCCTCGATTTGCGCTCTAATCCTGGTGGCTTGCTTTATTCAAGTGCCGAGATTGCTCGGATGTTCCTCGATAACGCCACAATTGTTTCTACAGTCGATCGAAAAGGCGAAAACGAGCGTTTGACCGCTAATCGTCAAGCTCTCACCGATAAGCCACTAGTGGTGTTGGTTGATGGTGGTTCTGCCAGTGCCAGCGAGATCTTGTCGGGGGCTTTGCAAGATAATAAGCGGGCTGTTTTAGTTGGGACTAAAACCTTTGGTAAAGGACTGGTGCAGCAAGTTCACTCTTTAGGTGACGGTTCAGGCTTAGCCGTGACGATTGCCAAATATTACACACCCAAAGGCACGGATATCAACCGTGCTGGGATCAAACCTGATGTGGTGGTTGAGTTAACTGAAGCTCAAAAGGAACAGCTAACCAAAAACCGAGATAGTATTGGCACAATCGCCGATCCTCAATATGCTAAAGCCCTTGAGGTTCTAACGACGCGAGTCAAAAACCCTCGGATGCCTTCTGCAAGTCTCAACTAATCCAAGTATTGAGCGGTCAGCCTTTATCGGTTGACCCTCTAACCTGTGGAAGGCAAACGGTACTGAGCTTGACAGCGCTGAGAAGTTGGAATTCTGGTTACTATCTCGTTTCTGAGATCTATGCCTATTTTTTTCGGATCGCCATCCGTAACTGACTTACGGAGCATTTAATCATGAATTCAGATCAGGAAATTTTGCGATTACAGGATTTGCTGCCAGCTTCATGGCGGATGACGACCAAAATTAAGATTGCTACAGATCAGCCCCAAGCAATCTCCAGCACGCCTCTTACTCCTTGGGCGACTGAAACAAAGTTAACGATCAATCCTCGCATCTGGTTACAGTTGGGACTAAAAGAGCGCGACCTGCTGTTGATTCGAGAGGTGGCGTGGCGACAGCAGGGGCAATGGTTTAAGTTTGGGGTTTATCAGTCGATCTTAGTTTTAGCAGCTTCGAGCCTAGTCATCCAAGTTGTGCAATCTGACCCAGTTGGGATCGCAATCGGGGGTGGTTTATTCGCTGTTGCTGCTAACCAGATCTGGCAAAAAAATCGTAGTACTCAGATCCAACTTGAAGCCGACTCCGAAACGCTGCGAGTTGCGGTCAAGCGCGGCTACACCGAAATTTCTGCCGCCAAAAGTCTATTGGATGGCATTCAGACCGCCGCAAAATTAGAAGGTCGATTGGCGTTAGAATTTGTGGAATTAATTCGCTGTCAGAATCTCCGTTCGATCGCAGGTTTGTCTTCGGTTACAGTACCCGCCGATCCAGACTTCAGTGCTTGATCAAGTAATCAGCTTGGCATATTCGGGATCGAGATAATCTCTGACTTAGCAAGTTCAGCTTTAGCATTTTGCCATAATGTCTCTAGCTCTTCTAAGCTGTAATCTGTGAGTGGTCGATCGACAAAAGTCTCCATTTGGGTAATGCGTTGAATAAATCGCTGATTTGTGCCATGCAAAGCTGATGTTGGATCGAGTTCATACCAGCGGGCAAGAG
>JARCMB010000430.1 GCA_030248825.1 Pseudanabaenaceae cyanobacterium MP8IB2.15
AATTCCAGAAAAATCTTAAGGAATCAGGTTTTCCATTGCTGCCCCCACCACCCGATGATCATGATCTTGCCGTAACTGCGCCAATGACTCTTTGGCTTCGATCGAATCAAAATGCTTGAGGGCATAGGCGACCCGTTGCCGAATATAGGCAGACTCAGAATTCTTGAGGATGAGCAACTTGGCTAGAGCCGCCTCAGACTGATGAGAATTAGCTAAAGCCCCCAAAGCATCGGTTGAAGCTTCCTGTACAGAGGCATCGCTACCCTCTATGCCGATTTCAGAAACTTCTAAAACTTCTTCGGGGCAATCCATTTCGACTAAAGCTGCGAGGATACTGCAACGTACCAACCAGTGATCGTCGCGAAAAAATGCCTCAACCAAATGAGAGACTGAGATTCTGCCAAATAGAGACAAAGAATTTGAGGCTTCTGCCCGCACATTGGGGGTGTTGTCGAGCTTGATGATTTGGAGCAGAGCTGCAAAGGTTTCAGGTGTGTGTTGTCTGCCTAATTCTCTCGCTACAAACGTGCGGACGAGAAACTCTGGATCGTCAACATATCTAATGAGCAGGGGTGCAGCAATATCAGTGGGGTGATTTTTGAGTGCTGAGATCGCCTTGAGGCGGTATTGGAAATCTGGGTTTTGCAGATCGACTTCGATTTGGTTTAGATCCATAAGACGTAACTGTAAACGTTTTCTCCACTTTAGACGTGAATGCGATCTTGCGATCTATAGTGAGATTAACTTTTGAGAAGAAAAATGGCATTAAGCGCAAAAGCTCTAGAACTGATTCAAAAAGCTCGAATTGTGAGTTTTGCTGCTTGGCAAGATTCTCATCCTGTTGAGTCGATCGAACGATTTCAGGCAGCAGATGATCAGAGCAGATATCTTACAGATCTGGACTTAGAGCAGATTCAGCAACTTGCCCCTTCGATCGACACGTTTATACCTGTAGTCCAACAATTGCGCGATCGAGTCAGTGAAATTGTCGATGAAGCCAGAGCCGATGTTTTTCATGCCTTTCCTGACATTACTCAACTTGGCGGCGGACTCTATCCACCAGAACGGGCCGATGCTTGCTGGCGAGATTTTTGGCATTTTTTGCGCTGCATTACTTACGGGATTGCAGGAAAGCATACCGATTACACCAGTGCGGAGGGATTGCACTATATGCAACTGCTGTATGAAGAGTTGCAAGTGCCGTTAGATGCGATGGTGGTTGGGCTGGAAGGGATCAAAACTGCCAGTTTAATGCGGGTAGAACCCGAACAAAAAGCAACTCTTGCCCCCTATTTCGATCATCTGATTGAGCAGTTAAGGAAGTTCGACAAGCAGAATTGATCGTTCAGGCGACGCAATCAAACAACATCGTAGTCATGTAACGATCTGCCCATTCGGTGCCAAAAGATTTCTCCAAGATCCGCCGAGTTTTGTCATTTTGTTGCTGTTGGCTACAGTAGTATCGCTGCCCTGCAATCGTGTGAGCAACCTCAAGAGCGGAGGTGAGAACTGGTTCGGCACTGGCAATCTGACAATGAAGCGTCAAAAAGTCGCGCACTCGTTGCAGAAATAACTTCTCTTCTTCAGAGTCGATCGGACGGATAAACAAGCAAAATTCCGAAAAAATATCCGCCCAGTCTGGTAAAGCTCGCGGCTGGGAAAAGTTGAGATCGGGCAATGCTGATAGCTGTTGTTGGTAAATTTCTGGCAGAGATCGATCAATATTGACGGGAGATAAATCGGCGATTGCAGCACTAATTACACCGTTGCGTCCACCCACGAGATCGGAACCAAAGATCGGCAGGGCATATTCGGGATTGGGGAACATGACGCAGTGCAGAATATCCAACCCGCCACCAACTTGTGCTAGTTCGAGGTGCAGTTTGCGAAATTGAGGAGTCTGGTAACAATGATTTTCGATTACCAGTTTTTCACCTTCAAGGTGACCTTCAATGTAGCCTAAGTTATCTGGAACCTTGTAAGGGGAAAGTTCTAAGTTTTTGTGCCACACTTCTTCAATACAATCCGCTAACTGGCGGATCAGAGGGTGCTGGCGAATTCGTAGTGATGCTGGCATAACTTCGATGTACATTGCTATCTGAGTATAGAACGGCGATCGTCCAATACTGTGCAAATACTAGGTAAACTATCCAATTTTTGAAGTTTCGCTCGACTAAAAATCGTTGAGACTTTCGATCGATCGTGACATCCGACAAAATTGACCAGAATGTAACTTAATTTCGCCAAAGTCAGGAATCCAAGCTGCCCAATGTCCATCAGGGTACTGACACATCAACCATGCTTCATCAAAACAATCTGGCGTAGGTAGTTCGAGCAATGTTACCCAAGTTGAAGGTAGAGGTAGCAAGCATTGAGGCACAGAGGACTGTCTGATATTTTTGGTGGATTTGGGACGTGTAGTTATTTGCATGACTTTTTACCTCTTCAATATCAAGATTATGTCATGACATTAGTATATTTAGATAATTTAGTATCAATAGCTACAGAAATATTATCAAAAGTTAAAATAAGAAGAAGATCTTATATCGGTAATCGCAAAAAGAGATGAATAGCTCTAGAAAAGATAGAAATCAGATTAGTGCGTCGATCGAAGATCAAGCGTTTACCGATTACTGGGATGTATTTGTGCTCAAACATCAACATCCTTGAAAATCTTGTCCTGAAGGAGAATGGCTAGGATCGAATAACTTATCTCTGTTTCATTACGACCAAGGTAATGTCATCATAAACTCTCTGCTCACCAATATGCGATCTCACGTCTTCAATCACGGCCTGACGGATTTCAGTTGATGTTTTCGCAATATTTTGACTGATAACTCTACACAGTCGCT
>JARCMB010000076.1 GCA_030248825.1 Pseudanabaenaceae cyanobacterium MP8IB2.15
AAGGGAAAAACCAGAAAAACCAAGAAGTGATTCTTGGGAAGCCCACACTGTAACTGTACTCAGGTCAGTGTTGGGAGGATGTCACTCAGGATTAATCAAACTGCAGGCAGAATTTGGTAACCTTGATTAATATCGTTATAGATATCGTTGTAGTTCGATCTGCTGCTTGCTATTTTTCAGTTTGTTACTGGAATAGGCGTTAGATTGTTTTTTGTATGTTTGATACCGCTTCCAGCGATTTAACTAGTGGTCAGCTTTTGCAAAGAAGTTTGCTACCTCAATCATTGCCTCTATACCCTGGGTTGGACATTGCTGCCGAGGTCTGGACAGCCGTGGATTTGGGTGGCGACTATTATCAATTTCTCGAACAGCCAGGCTTGCTTGCCGTAGCGATCGCCGATTCTTCAGGTAAGTCGGTCGCAGGGGCCATTCATGCCGCTCTATTTAAAGGACAACTGGATGCCTATGCCGCTCAGGGCAGACTGCAAAATCCCGTATCAGTGCTAAATTCGCTGAACCAACTTCTGTGTCGGAGCCAAACTGAAGATGCCGTAGCGCTTTCCTATGGCGTGCTGGATTTTGGTAGTTACGAACTGCGCGTCGGTAATGCTGGGATTCCAGGCCCGATTATCTATCGCGCGAGTACGGGTGAATGTGAGGAAATCATTAATCCTGCGCTGGCACTGGGCAGGCTCGCCGAGTCGATTTATCGAACTAATACGAGATCGATCGATCGAGGCGATATCATGATCTTTTTTAGTGATGGTTTGTGTGAGGCAACCAATCCTAATGGCGAAGAATTTGCGCCGATGGGGATGAAGAATACACCATTAAAGCAAGCGATCGTGTCTTTAGCCCATCTCACTGCTTCAGAGATGCGTGATGGACTTAAAGTTGCCCTGAATCAATTCACTGGGAAAGATGATCCAGAGGATGATGTCTCAATTGTCGTAATCAAGCTCAACCACAAAGTTCTGCTATCACAGGTGCGTGATTGCCCCTATCAAGAAGCTCTCCAAGTCTGGATTCGCTCCGAAGAACAGGATGAATCAGCTCTATTGCGGGGGAGTCGTCTAGCCGAAGCCATTGCTTGGGCAGATGGTCAAAATCTGGGTCGGGTGGATGAGGAATTCTTAGAAGCAAGTCAACGAATTAGTGAACGTGAGCAGATGCAGTCGGAACGAGCTGCATCTGCCGATCGACTCGAAAAACTCAGTCAAGATCTAGTCAAGAGTTTAGAAGCCGAAAAACTGCATCGCTTGCAGGCCGAGATGGGCGAACTTAACGAGCGGATCGTCGCCCTCACAATGTCATCTGAAGCCCTATATTTATCGCACAATCACATCGAAGCTCTAATTGCGAGCGTGATTGCTGGCGTGCAGTTGCGGCGGCTGGTTGCTCAGTATTCCGATCGACGCATTAGCTTAAAGCCAAATACGCAAATCCGCGCGATCACAGCCTTAGAACAAGTAGTCTATGGCATTCATGAAATCAATCGGTTTGAAGGACATGGCTACTGGGTGAATGGCGTGAGTTTTAGCCCTAACGGTAAATTAGTGGCATCTGGCAGTAGCGATCGAACGATCAAAATCTGGGGTGTGAATGGCACATTGCAGCAAACTCTTGAGGGACATACCAACTGGGTGACCAGCGTCAGCTTCAGTCCCGACGGCACAATTTTGGCTTCGGCTAGTCGTGACAATACAATTAGGCTTTGGCTACTAGATCCCACTACTGGTCTGTTTAATCCGCAACCCTATCAGATCCTCAAAGGGCATGAGGGACCAGTTTTGGGCGTGTGCTTTAGTCCCAATGGCGAAATCATCGCCTCGGCCAGTGAAGATACCACAGTCAAACTTTGGAAAACTAATGGCTCACCCTTAAAAACTATGCGTGGTCACGAACGCTGGGTAACCTGTATCGCTTTTAGTCCTAGTGGCAAGACGGTTGTGTCTGGTAGCGCCGATCGAAATCTGGTGATCTGGAATATCAATGGGACTCGGCTGAAAACGCTTAAAGGTCATGACAGCTTTGTTGAAAGTGTGTGTTTTGCCCCAGGTGGTGTGGCGATTGCCTCCTGTGGAAGAGATAAAACTGTTCGGCTCTGGGATACAGAAGGGACATTAGTGCGGACTTTTTACGGTCACACAGATAAAGTTTGGTGTGTCAGCTTTGCCCCCAATGGCACATCGATCGCTTCTACAGGTTGGGATCGGACAATTAGAATCTGGAACACTGATGGTACGCCGATCGAAACCCTGAGTGGGCATGGTGATGTCGTCCATAGCATTGCTTTTAGCCCAGATGGTAAAACACTTGCTTCGGCCAGTCGTGACACAACGCTCAAACTCTGGAGCATTCGCGGCACACCTTTGAAAAAACTAGCTGACCATACCGAAGAAGTCAACTGTGTTGCAAATAGCGCGGATGGGAGATTGATCGCCACTGGTAGCAAAGACAAAACTGTCAAGCTTTGGTACGCCAATGGCAACTTGCTGACGACCCTGAGTGGACATAACGAAAGAGTTCATAGCGTCGCTTTTAGCCCTGATAGTACGACTCTGATTTCTGGTAGTGGTGATAGCAGCATTAAATTTTGGCGCACTGACGGCACATTAATCGATACGCTCACGGGCCATCGGGCTGAGGTCTATGGCGTTTGCTTTCGCCCCGATGGTCAGGTGTTTGCTTCTTGCAGTGCTGATGGCACGATCAGGATGTGGAGATCGGATGGCACTTGGCTGCAAACTCTGACAGGACATACGGCGGAAGTCTACAGCATTGCCTTTAGTCCTGATAGCAGTATGATTGCCTCTGCAAGTAAAGATAAAATTGTGAATCTCTGGAGTTGGGATGGCACGCTTCTTTATAGCTTTGATGGTCATAGTGCCGAAGTTTTTTGTGTCTGCTTTAGTCCCGATAGTCAGTCGATCGCCACGGGTAGCATGGATCAAAGTGTGAAGATCTGGAGCGTCGATGGCACATTGCTGAAAACGCTCAATGGTCACAGTGCTGAAGTTAAAAGTGTCTGCTTTAGCCCTGATGGGAACTCGATCGTCTCAGCAGGAGAAGATACTGCCGTACAGTTTTGGAGTACTGACGGGACTCTACTTCGCACCTTTAATGGACATACTGGCACGGTCAAAAGTGTTTGCTTTAGCCCTAATAGTAAAATTCTGATCTCGGCCAGTGCCGATGCCACTGTCGCAATGTGGAATCTGGATTTGGATAACCTCCTGATGCGTGGCTGCTCATGGTTGCAGCAGTATCTCAAGTCCAATATAAATGTATCAAATGAAGACCGTAACACTTGTTTGGGTGGATGTAGCTGGTTGTACAAATATCTCAAGCCTAGGGCGGCAAATAAACCTCAGGCTGGATCTGAAGATTTAACCGATATTCAGATTTCAGCAGGAAAAGTTGGAGCGCAAATTGATACGGGGCAAGATGAAACGATCGTCCAAAGTTATCGTGGCTAAAACGATCGAAGCTAAAAGCGGTAAGCTGTAAGCGCATAGAAATTAGCTAGTTAAAAAGTGTTCGATCAATTTTCCGATCATTGGCAACAAACTCTGGGATGGCAGCCTGACTCTGAGCAAGAGCAAGGTTTTAACCTGCTGTACACCCTGGTTTTAGAAGGTAATCAGACTCAAAATCTCACACGGATCACCACACCAGAAGACTTTTGGGAAAAGCATTTGTGGGACTCGTTGCGGGGAGTGCTACCGTTCTGGGATCAGCGTGACCTGAAGGTAATCGATATCGGCACTGGCGCAGGATTTCCTGGTTTACCGATCTCGATCGCGCAACCAACATGGCAACTTACATTGCTTGATAGCAGACACAAAAAAACCGCCTTTATTGCCACTACGGCGGCAGCGATGGGCTTAAAAAATATTACTGCGGTTACAGGACGAGCTGAGGATATCAGTCAGAGCAAACCTCATGCCCATGCATATGATTTGGCACTGATTCGAGCTGTTGGCAATGCTGGATTATGCGCCCAATATGCTTTGCCTTTTGTCAAGGTAGGTGGCTTTGCGGTGTTGTATCGCGGTCAGTGGAACCAAGCAGAACAAGACGATCTGCAACAAGCCTGTCGATCGATCGAGTTATCGATCGTGCAATTACAATCACCCAACCCGTCGCCTAGCAGATCGCCTAGCAAAAAAATCCTTAAACAATCGATGCAGATAAATATAGATCGAGTCGAGAGTTTTACCACACCCCTAACCCACAGTGCGCGTCACTGTGTATATCTGGGTGTACATCAAAATCTTCTCCCCGTTCAAGCAGACTAGATCGATCGGTTCTACTTAACGCTCCACTTCAGTTTGGTAATCAAGCTGAAAAGGCATGACAAAGTTAGAAGTATCGTAAAGAAACCGAGTAACATCTTCTTCTAGGCGATGAATCAAATGCGATTCGAGCGCTTTAGTATTGCGGAGCGCAGCGAGGTAACCATCAAGGAACAAGCGGAGTTCATCAGTACGATAACCCCGATCCCACATATCGACTAGATCGTCGGTAATCTTTTGGTAGTTACGGATAGTCTGGACATCTTGCAGCATAGGTAAATGGCTTTTAACAAGTTATCGAGAGTCTTGGGATAATAAGATATCTTACCACCGTGAAATGTTTCCATAACAGACTTTTACGTAACTGGATGTTCGGGATTCCCTACCTCTAGCTGTAATCAGAACTATACACAGGTAGTGCTTCTGACCAGTTGGGATAAATTTTTTGCTGCCATTGATGATAGGCGATCGATAACAAACTTAACCCTAAAGATTGCTGTGTTTGGGTTTGGCTAGAAGTTTGCCAGTCATTTTGCAGGGCATTTTGTTGAATTACGTCGCAATCGATCGCATAGACTGGCACGTCTAATTGTTCGCCCAAGGTGCGTGCCAAAACAATACCAATACGGGTACTGGTATATCCGCCAACACCTTTGGCAATCGCAATAAAGGCGACATCAGACCACTTAAATCCCATGTCGTAGCTATGACAAAATTCAGTTAAACAAGTATGGATCTGCGTCGCTAACTCGCGCCCCAAATGCCAAGATTGTTGCCTAACATGAGTTAGTTCATGAGTCAAAGTGTCGCCGTCTAAATAAGCGATCGCAATTTCTAAGTTTTCTGTAGTGGTGTGTAGGGCAAGGACTATGCTCAAAATATTCACAAAGGCGGCGAATTAATAAACAAAAAGATTTGAGCAAACATGTTTGCTCAAATCTTTTCAAGGCAACCGTAGGCGATTATCCGTTAAATTTGCTTAGTCCAGCTCCACCAGCAGCCCCATCAGATTCTTCCATATTTTCATTGTCGCTTTCACCGTCACCATCATCAAAGCGACCACCACCGAAGCGTTTGCGACCAAAGCGACCCATTGGCAGACGTTTGCGAAACTTTCTAGCATAGGCTTGGTTACGTAAAGCCTTTTCCTTCTTTTGATTACGGCGTTTAGCCATCTTAAACCCTTACTCCCAAAAATATTGCATCAAACCAAAGTACCACAAATTAACAGCCAGTTATTAGTATTTAAGATCAGTATTTTTGATTATTCGGCATTGATATAGGCATCGATACCTTGTAGCCAGGGATTTTGTCGAGATCGACCCGATCGATTTGCTCTGGATCGAGATATTTTCGGGCGTATGTGAGATACACCTGCTGGTCGATAAACAAGTCGAACAGATCGGGGTCGATGTGTGAGTCTAGCTTCATTTTGCCCAAGATCTGGAGGCACTCAGTTAAGGTTTTACCCTTCTTGTAGGGTCGATCTCGCGCACTGAGCGCTTCAAAGATATCGGCAATGCCCATCATGCGGGCTTGGACTGACATTTGGTCGCGAGTTAATCCTTTGGGGTAGCCTTTGCCGTCCATGCGTTCGTGATGTCCACCCGCAAACTCTGGGACGCGCCGCAGATTTTTGGGATAGGGTAATTCCTCTAACATGTCGATCGTGACAACGATGTGATGGTTGATGATCTCGCGTTCTTCGGCGGTGAGCGTTCCTTTAGTGATGTTGAGGTTGTAGATTTCGTCGTCTGATAAGAATGGGACTGGGTTTCCTGTTGAGTCAGTCCAGATGTAGTTAGCGATCGACTTTACTCTGTCTTTAAGTCGATCGGACATATACTCACCACCAACATTGCAGCAGCGCAAAAAATCTCGATCGAGATCATATTGCTGGATTTTTTGGTGAAACTCGGCTTCTAGGGTAGGAATCTGATTAGAGTTACCAGCTTCGAGAGCTGCCAGCTTTTGGTTTAACAAGGCAATCTCGGCATCACGCTTCAGTACTTCAAAGCGCGTGTCGATTAAGTGAATTCGATCGAAGATTGTCTCTAGCTTGGTAGATTTGTCGATCACATGAACGGGGGTCGTAACTTTGCCACAGTCATGCAAGAGTCCCGCAACTTTAAGTTCATAGCGGTCTTCTTCCGACATTGTGAAGTCTTTGAAGGTGCCTTCGGTGGCGTTACAAGCAGCTTCAGCCAGCAACATCGTGAGGTCGGGAACGCGGCGGCAATGTCCACCTGTATATGGAGATTTATCATCGATCGCTTTTGCCATCAGCCCGATAAAAGATTCAAACAGCAAACGAAATTCCTGCACTAGTTTATGGTTGCTGAGTGCGACGGCAGCTTGGGAAGCTAGGGACTCCGCTACTCTTTGGGCTTGGGCAGAGAACGGGATAATCTCACCTGTGCAATCGTCGATCGCATTGATCAGTTGCAAAACGCCAATCAGTTCGCCCTCATGGTTGGGCATTGGCACGGTGAGAAAAGATTTGGAACGATAATGGGTTTTGCTGTCGAAAGCGCGTGTACCTGAAAAATCGAAACCTTCAACCACATAGGCATCTGGAATATTGACGGTTTTATGATTGAGCGCGGCATAGGCAACTACCATCGAGCTGTTAGGATTACCCTCAGCATCGTGCAGGGGAATTGGGTCGAAGGGGATGGGTTTACCAGTCGTACCACCCATTTTGATCCCAAGCGAGTTGGTGATCATGATTTCAAACTTTAATTCTTGATTTTCGGTGACGGTATAGAGTGTGCCACCATCAGCATTGATAATGCCTTTTGCGCCAATCAAGATCATTTCTAGCAAGCTTTGGGTATCCCGTTGGGCAGAGAGCGCGATCCCGATTGCGTTAAGTTTTTCGATTCGATCGAAGATATCCGTATCAACGCGATTTCTGCCAACTCGATCGAAACGATCGAGCTGTGTATTGTCTGGTGTACTGACTTGTGTGCTGTTCATATGCCTATCTACTGCATCAAGAATTACTCTAGCTGACTGAGATCGATCTACCCTTAACGCCAATCACCCAGAGAATACTATTCGATCGCATTGCACCTCGATCTAGATCACTTGGCTTTAGGCTTACCTGACTCAAACGGTAAATTAGGCAATGCAGGTAGCCCTGTCTTTTGCCAAAACTGTTTAAATTGCTTGGGTTGTAGAGATCGCCATCCATACAACAAAACAATCACTACTACTCCCCATCCAACCACTCCCATGATTATACGTTTTAAGTCTCTTCTCGGTTTTTTCTTGCCGCTCCATTGCTGCGATAAATCTTCAACTTGGCTTTTGGGCTGGGGATTATAACTTCTGGCATGATTGGAGTGGGTGACTTGTAACGTCGCGATCGATTTACCAACACTGACAGGTGGTTGTTTTGTCCTTGCCCACTGCCGTGCCGCCGCCGCCGTTACCGCACATAGGTTAGTCACGCCAAGTTGCTCGATCCGATGAATGAGGGGCTGAGTATTTGTGACTAGAACGACAAGTACACCAGCATCCTGACTAGCAATGCCATAGGCGCACTGTGCCACCATCAGCCCCAGTCGAGATTTGCGGCTGACATCATGCCCTGGGTTGGGAGCTAATTCTTCATGGTTTGATAACACTGCTGTAGTTTTCCAATTACTCTTGGCAAAGAATAAAACAAACTCGGCGGCGGCGGCGGACTCTGGCTCGGCATTGGATCGATCGGCACGCACATCTTCGGCGAGCAGTTTTACTGCTGCCATTGCGGCTTCGGGCACGAGGCAAGTTCCTAACGCCGAAACTTCCCGCCAAAAATGAATATTGCTCGACCCAATCGAACTATCATCAAAAATCAAAATTGGAGCATTAGATTGAGAGTTTGATTGCATAGGATTATTTTTTGAGTGGCACAATCTTAGATGCACTTCCCCGCCAGTTACCTCTGCCAGATTCGGCTTCTCCTAAACCGTAGCTACCATAAAAGTCTTTGCAGTCATTTTGAAACAAGAAAGAACCTTTACCTTTGGCTGCTTGTCCTCTTTGGGATGTTTCTTGCCAATTAAAGTCGAGCGTGTTGCCGTTCAAGTTACCATTTAGCGTACCTTTGACTTTACCTCGATCGAGATTATCGTAATCATATTTACCGACGATATTGGCGGAACTGGCTTGCTCTTGAAACGAGATGCTGCCCCAGTTAGATTGCCATTGTCCGTTGAGCTTAGCTTGGCAACTCTCGATGTTTCGGGGTGTAACCAAAAAAGGTGAGTCAGGATGAGTCAGAGCTAAGATCGCCGTAATCACGATCGCCGCAATCAGGCCTGTTCCAATTACCGTAGATGCTATTGATAGTAT